>JAKSJH010000099.1 GCA_024398315.1 Bacteroidales bacterium | reverse complement strand
AATGTACGACTTTTTTGTCAATCAGCAAACTTTTTTCCAAAATATTCGTCATTTGTCGAAATATTCAAGGGACTTCCTGCATCTTCCGCTGATATCGTCCCATCTTTCCTGCTCGATGTCTTCTTTCGGGAAGAGCTTCGAACCCATTCCTACACAGGCCGTTCCAGCCGCCGCCCAAGCCTTGAGGTTCTCCTCGGACGGTTCGACGCTGCCTGTGGCCATGATCTTCACCCAAGGAAGCGGAGCAAGTACATCCTTGACGAACTTCGGCCCGCCGACGCTTCCGGCCGGGAATATCTTGACCATGTCGCAGCCCATCTCCAGTGCGTTGCATATCTCGGTGACGCTTCCGCATCCCGGGATGCAGGCCACTCCGTGGAGGTTGCAGAGCCTGACGACATCCTCCCTGGTCGACGGAGAAACGATGAACTCCGCTCCTGCCGCAATGTACATCGATGCCGTTGGAGCGTCGATGACCGTGCCGGCTCCGAGGATCAGCCCCGGACACTCTCTGCTTGCGAAAGCGTGAAGTTCCTTGAATATGTCAAGGGCTCCGTCGCCCCTGTTGGCGAATTCGAATGCCCTGACTCCGCCTTCCCAGCAGGCCTTCACCACTTTTTCGGCCACCTGAATGTCCGCGTTGAAGAAAACCGGAACGATTCCGGTACCGGTCATCTTTTCGAGCACTTCATATTTTGCGAGTCTTGCCATGATTTCTGTTTCGTTTCTATCTTGATACTCTGCCAGAACCGTTGCCTTCCGCAAGGCTCTCGACTTCCTTGACCGTGACCCGGTTGAAATCGCCCGGAATGGTGTGCTTGAGGCAGGATGCCGCAGCGGCGAACTCCAGCGCCTTCCTGTCGTCACCGTAGGTCAGAAGACCGTAGATGAGGCCGCCCATGAAAGAGTCGCCTGCACCGACGCGGTCCACGATGTGGGTGATGTCGTAGCGTCGTGACTGATGGAATTCCTTTCCGTCGAAGAGAACTCCGCCCCAGGTGTTGTGGCTTGCGTTGACCGATCCGCGAACTGTGACGGCGACCTTCCTGCACTGCGGGAATCTGGCCATCAGCTGCCTGCAGACGCTCTCGAAACGGCTCTGGTCCACCTCGCCGCCGGATTTCTCGGCATCGAACCCTTCGGCCTTGATTCCGAATTCCTTCTCCGCGTCCTCTTCGTTCCCGAGGATGAGGTCGCAGCCTTCCACAAGGGCCGGCATGACTTCGGAGGCTTTCTTCCCGTACTTCCAGAGATTCTTCCTGTAATTGAGGTCGCATGACACGAACACGCCGAGCCTGCGGGCCGCCCTGATGGCTTCAAGGCACACGTCAGCGGCACTCTGGCTGATGGCAGGAGTGATGCCGGTCCAGTGGAACCAGTCCGCTCCTTCGAAGACCTTGTCCCAGTCGACCATGCCCGGCTGGATGGTGCTGACTGATGAATATGCCCGGTCGTAGACAACCTTGCTGCCTCTGCAGGAGGCTCCGTTCTCAAGGAAATATATACCCAGACGGTCGCCGCCGAAAATGCAGCTGCCGGTTCCTACACCGAAGGAGGCAAGCTCGTTCAGACAGGCTCTGGCGATGTCGTTGTCAGGGACTCTGGTGACATATTCAGAGTCGATTCCGTAGTTTGCCAGTGAGACGGCCACATTGGCTTCTCCGCCTCCGAAGCATGCTTCATACTCCCTGGCCTGAGAGAACCTCTGCCAGCCTGGGGTGGAGAGTCTGAGCATTATCTCCCCGAATGTTATCACCTTGGGCATGACGATGAATTCTAGAATATATTCTTGATCTTGTCGAAGACGGCCTTGTCCTCCCTTGACGGATCAGGGGTGAAGGACTTGCTCGCCCTCATGTTCTCGAGAGCTTCCTTCTCGTCCCTGGAGAGCTTCTTCGGGATCCAGACAAGTATCTTCACGTAGAGGTCTCCTGTGCCGCTGCCATAGCCGCTTACCGCTGGAAGACCCTTCCCTTTGAGCTTGATGACCGCTCCGGACTGCGTGCCCGGGTCTATCTTGACCTTGTAGGAACCGTCCAGGCACGGTATGGTCACTTCGCATCCTAGGATGGCGTCAGTTACGGATATGGTGGTGTTGTAGAAGAGGTTCTTGCCGTCGCGCTTGAGGTTGGAGTGCGGAATCTCCTCGATGAGCACGAGAAGGTCGCCGTTGACCCCGTTGTGAGGGGCTGCATGGCCGTCTCCGCGGAGTGTGAGCTGCATTCCGTCCTCAACCCCGGCCGGAATCTTGACCTTGATTGTCTCACGCTTGCGCACAAGTCCGGTTCCGTTGCAGGTGCGGCATGGGTTGCTGATGACCTTTCCCTCTCCTCCGCACTGCGGGCAGGTGGAGTAGGATATCGTCCTTCCGAACAGGGAGTTGACCACCTGCTGGACCTGGCCGGTTCCGTTGCAGTGAGGACAGGTCTTTATGTCGGAGGAATTCTTCGTGCCCTTGCCGTCGCAGTCTGGACAAGGCCTGTTCCTCTCGATGGTGATCTCCTTCTCGACTCCTGAGGCTATCTCATTGAGGGTGAGACGCACCCTGGTCCTGATGTCACGGCCCTTGTAGACTCTCTGCTGCGAGCCGGCCGATCTCGAACCACCTCCGAAGTTGAATCCTCCGAAGCTGAATCCTCCGCCGAAGAGGTCGTTGAGAATGTCGTTGAGATTGCCGAATCCGCCGCTGAAGTCAGGACCTGCCTGGCCGTCCACTCCGGCGAATCCGAACTGGTCGTACCTTGCCTTCTTGTCCGCGTCGCTGAGCACTGAATATGCCTCCGACGCTTCCTTGAACTTCTCTTCGGCTGTCTTCTTCTCGGCATCAGTGCCTTCCACCCAGCGGTCAGGATGCCATTTCATGGCCGCCTTTCTGTAGGCGAGCTTTATTTCGTCAGCCGTCGCCGTCCTGGCGACTCCCAGCACTTCATAGTAGTCTCTTTTCTCTGCCATCTTGACTGATTGTTAGATTGCAACGACAACCTTGGCATAGCGGATCACCTTGCCGGAGAGCTTGTAGCCTGTCTGCACCACGTCGAAGACAAGACCTTTCTTCTCCTCTTCCTGGACAGGGAACTGTGCCACGGCCTCGTGGAGGTCGGTGTCGAACTTCTCCCCGAGGGCCGGGATCATCTCCAGACCCTTTGTCTTGAGATAGCCCATGAGCTTGTTGTAGATCATCTCGGTCCCTTCCTTCGCCACCTCGTCGGATGACTCGGCAAGCATCTTCATCGCTCTCTCGCAATCGTCGAGCACAGGAAGAAGACCTTTTATCGTGTCAGCGGCCGCTGTGGAGACAAGCTCGAGCTTGGCCTCGGCGGAATGCCTGCGGAAGTTCTCGAAATCGGCCATGAGACGGACGTAGTCGTCCTTCTCCTTGGCGATTCCGGCCTTGAGGGTCTCGTTCTCCTTAGTCAGAGCCTCAATGGTCTCCTTGAACTTCTTGTCTTTCCTGCATTCCTTCCTGCCCTGTCCTTCGTTTTCGGGACAGGCCTGCTCTTCAGCCTGGGTTTCTTCCACTTCCTGTGCGGCCTGATCCTTCAGGACCTCTTCGTTCTGTTCCATCGTAGTATTGTCGTTTTCTTTCATATTCATCTTGTGGAGGGATTTGCGGTTTGCCTCCTCCGGAGGGAGGCCCACATCAAATTGTCTGCCAGCGCGGATTCTATGACAGAATGTCAGTCGCCGGAACCTTGCCGGGGATGTGTCCGAATGTCAGAAAAAATCATTATATTCGTACATTGCAAAAATTCTGCGATGGAAGAAAGAAACTACGACAGCTACCAGAAGAACTATTCGGACAACCAGTTCTGGGCCAAACTCCAGAAAGTCGCCAGGAAGGCGGGCGTGAAGGTCATCTACATCGCCCTTCTCCTCTACTATGTGATGCGCAACCCGGCCACTCCGTCCGCAGACAAGACGAAGATTCTCGGAGCCCTCGGCTACTTCATCCTGCCGCTCGACATCATTCCGGACTTTCTGCCCGTGGCCGGCTTCACCGACGACCTCGCAGCTCTTTCATGGGCTCTGTATTCCGTGGCTAAGAACATCACTCCGGAGGTCAGGATAATGGCCCGCCAGAAACTCGGTGAATGGATTCCGGACTATGACACCGACAATCCAGGAGGCTCCGAAGACTGATTTTTTTTTGAAACTATTGACAGATAATTGTTTATGAATATACTCAAAAAGACTCTGGCAGCCGTTGTCGCGGTCGTGGCCATCCTTCCATCACACCTGAGCGCCCAGCAGTACAAGAATCCTGTCGGCAAGGAGTTCCCGATTCTTGCATGGTACTCCATCCTGCCGAAGGACATCACCCCGGAGCGGTTCCGCGAACTGCGTGAGGCCGGATTCAACCTCTCGACCTCCGACTTCAAGAATCTTGAGGAGATGAAAGCCGGCATCAAGGCCTGCAAGGGCACCGGTGTCTGCCAGGTGGTCTCCTGCCCAGAGATGGACGCGGACCCGGAGCCGATAGTCAGGATGTTCATGCACAACAGGATGACAGCCGGCTATTTCCTGCGCGACGAACCGTCCGTGAAGGATTTCCCCGAACTGGGTGACAGGGCGCGGAGAATCGCTGCAACGGATCCGAAGCATTTCGTCTACCTGGACCTTTTCCCTACATACGCCCCTCTGGAGGCCCTGGGTGTCAAGACCTACAGGGAATATGTCCAGCGCTCCGTGGACGAGATCGGAACCGGTTTCATCTCATACGACCACTATCCTGTGACCATCGAAGGTCTCAGGCCGGACTATTACGAGAATCTTGAGATTGTCTCCAGCGTCGCTGCGGAGAACAACCGCCCGTTCTGGGCCTTCGCCCTTGCTCTCGAGCATGGAGGCTACTACCCGCTTCCAACCCGGGAAGGCCTTCGCTACCAGGTCTTCAGCGACCTCGCCTACGGGGCCCAGGGACTTGAATATTTCACCTACTGGGGCGCTCTCGTCGGTTTCGACGGCAAGAGGACGGAAGTCTATGACCTGGTCAAGGAAGTGAACAAGGTCGTGCAGGCTCTCGCTCCCGTGTTCCTCGGCGCCAAGGTTGTCTCTGTCCGTCATACCGGCGACACGATCCCTGCCGGGACGAAGCGCCTGGATACCCTCCCTGAGCCTTTCACCAGCGTGACTTCCGACGGACCCGGACTGGTTGTCTCTCATTTCACCAACGGTGACAAGTCCTACCTGATGCTTGTCAACAGGACCATCGACGTGCGTCAGAAGGTCACCGTGGAGCACGGTCCCGGTGTACGCCGCATCATGCAGGATGGAAGCTCCATCGATGCTGATGCATATTCATCGACACTCACCGTCGATCCGGGCGACTGCCTTATCTATCAATGGAAGTAATTAATATTCAATAATATGAAAACCTTTTATCCATTCCTCCCGGTTGTTTTGGCAAGTCTTCTGGCCATTGCCGGCTGTTCGAATCCGGAATCATCCACCTTCGCATCCGTAGAACAGCTCAAGGAAGGCTTCACAACTCCTCCGCCGACCTCCCGTCCGGGCGTCTACTGGTATTTCATGGACGGAAACCTCAGCAAGGAAGGCATCACGAAGGACCTTGAATCCATGGATGCCGTCGGAATCGGCTATGTCGTTTGCCTGGAAGTCAACGTCGGGGTTCCTAGAGGGAATGTCGACTTCATGAGCCAGGAGTGGATGGACATCTTCTGCCATGCTGTCAAGGAATGTGAGAGGCTCGGGATCCAGATGATTCTCGGAATAGGACCTGGCTGGACCGGAAGCGGCGGTCCATGGGTGAAGGGTGAACAGAGCATGCAGCACCTTGTCAGTTCAACGACCCTCGTGGAAGGCGGCGGAAAGGTCTCCGTGGACCTTGCCGTACCGGCTCCGAACCCTCCGTTCTTCGGAGAAGGGGCTTTCACGCCTCAGATGAAGAAGGACTGGGAGGATTACTACCAGGACGTCACCGTGCTTGCCTTCCCGACCCCTGCAGGGGATGAGAGAATTTCTGACATCCAGGAGAAGGCGCTCTACATCAGGGCTCCGTTCAGTTCGCAGCCTGGTGTCAAGCAGTATCTTCCTTCTTCAAACACCGTGGTCGCAGGATCCGGCAAGGCCGAGGACTCTTCCGTCAATCCTTCTGACATCATCGATATCACTGCCATGATGGATGGAAACGGCCATCTCGAGTGGGACGCCCCGGAAGGGAACTGGACCGTCATGCGTTTCGGAGCCAGGAACAACGGCGCGGCCACCCGTCCGGCCCCTGTCCCCGGAGTCGGAATGGAATGTGACAAGTTCAGTGACGAAGCTCTCAAGGCTCATCTTGCAAACTTCACCGACAAGCTGTTCGATGCTCTTGGGGAGCGTCCTGAGACCTTCGGAGGCATAAAGTTCTTCCACATGGACAGCTGGGAGATGGGCGCGCAGAACTGGACAGGCGACTTCCGTGAGGAATTCATGAAGCGCAGAGGCTATGACCCGATGCCATATTATCCTGTGTATTCCGGATTCATCGTCGGCGACCGCTACATAAGCGAGCGGTTCCTGTTCGATGTCCGTCTGACCTGTCAGGAACTCGTCCTTGAGAACCATTCCGGTGCTGTCAGGGAATATGCCCACAAGCATGGTGCTCTGGCATCCGTGGAACCGTATGACATGAACCCTACCGCAGACCTTGAGCTGGCGTGTTCGATGGATGTCCCGATGGCGGAGTTCTGGAGCGAGTGCAAGGACGGCGGTTTCGGTTACAACACTGCTTTCGCATCTGCCGAGGGCTCTTCTGCGGCCCATCTCATCGGCTGCAATGTCGTCCCGGCCGAGTCATTCACGTCCGATCATGACGGTTGGAGGCAGAGTCCGGCAAGGATGAAGAACCAGACCGACTGGGCCTATGGTGCAGGAATCAGCAGGCTCATATTCCACACCTTCCAGCATCAGTGTCTTGCTGACACGCTCAAGCCTGGTATGACCATGGGACCTTACGGAGTCCACTGGGACAGGAACCAGACATTCTGGCCTATGGTGTCAGGCTACCATGACTACCTCCAGAGAAGTCAGTTCCTTCTCCAGCAGGGAAGGACCGTGGCCGACATCCTCTATCTTACACCGGAGAGTGTTCCTCATGCGTTCAAGGCTCCTGATTCCGCCTACGACTTCGCCGGGACCTTCCTCCCTGACCGCAAGGCCTACAGTTTCGACGCCTGCCCTCCGAGCATGATAAGGAAAGCCAGTGTCAAGGACGGCTGCGTGGTGTTCCCTTCCGGGGCTTCCTACAGGATCCTCATGCTTCCTGACTATGACACGGCCACTCCTGAATATCTTGAGACGATTTATTCACTGGTCAAGGCCGGTGCGACAGTTGTGGGAAGGCCTCCAGTGTCTTCTCCAAGTCTGACCGACTATCCTGCATGTGACGTAAAGGTGAAGGATGTGGCAGGAAAGATCTGGGGCGACGGTGGCGAGAAGATCCGCAAGGTAGGAAAGGGCACAGTGATCCTTCTCGGCGACGAGGTGGACAACCTTTATCTTCCGTATCCTCAGACTGCTCAGATTCTCAGTGAAATGGGTGTCGCTCCTGACATGACCTGCACAGGCGGCCATCTCCGCTACACCCACCGTACCTGCGGCGGGGCGGAAGTCTATTTCCTCTCCAACAGGACTGATGAAGATGTAGTTGAGACCATCTCGTTCAGGGTCAAGGACATGGTTCCCGAACTCTGGAATCCTGTGACCGGTGAGATGGAAGCTCTCCCTGAATATTCACAGAACGGGGATGTCTGCACTCTCGACCTTGCGTTCGAGGGCTGGCAGAGCTTCTTTGTCGTATTCTCTCCGGAGGGGAGCGGGGCCGCTGCCAGGAAATCCAACATTCTTTCAGAAAAATGTGTCTGTGATGTGGCTTCTCCTTGGAACGTGTCTTTCGATCCGGAATGGGGAACCTCGGAAACACTTGAGATGAAGGAACTTGCGTCATGGACAACATTCGATGATCCGCTTGTCAGGTACTATTCCGGAACCGCCACCTATCAGACTGAATTCGAATTCGAGGGTGATGTGCCTGCTGACTGTGTCCTTGATCTGGGATGCGTCAGGGAAATCGCCCGTGTCCGTCTCAACGGTCAGGAACTCGGAATCCTCTGGACATCTCCTTGGAAGATCGATGTGGGAGGAGCGCTCCGCAGCGGTTCGAACAAACTCGAGATAGAAGTCGCCAATCTCTGGCAGAACAGGCTGACCGGTGACGCACGCGGTGAGAAATGTGTCCGTCACACATTCACGACCTGGAACCATGCCAGCGCTGACGAGGCTTTGTTCGATTCCGGACTTCTCGGACCGGTGAAGATCGTTGAAAGATACTAATCTGCACGAGGCATGACGCCGAAAGAAGTTTTGAAGGAATACTGGGGCTATGATGGTTTCCGCCCGATGCAGGAGGAAATCATCAATGCCGCAGCCGAGGGGAAGGATGTGCTGGCGATCATGCCGACCGGAGGCGGAAAGTCAATCTGCTTCCAGGTTCCGGGGCTCATGTCCGAAGGACTGACGATAGTCGTCACCCCGCTGATAGCCCTGATGAAGGACCAGGTCCAGAACCTCTGCGACCGTGGAATAAAGGCCGTGGCCATCCATGCCGGCATGACAAGGCATGAGGTGGACCTGGCTCTCAACCATGCTGCCTACGGAGACATCAAGTTCCTCTACCTCTCACCGGAGAGGCTTGGGACCAGACTTTTTCAATCCTATCTGGACATCTTGAATGTCAGCCACCTGGTCATTGACGAGGCTCACTGCATCTCCCAGTGGGGCTATGATTTCAGGCCTGACTATCTTAGAATAGGGGAGCTCAGGGAGGTGCTGGACGCTCCTGTCACAGCCTTGACGGCCACAGCCACCGAAACCGTCGCCCAGGACATAATGGACAAGCTCTGCTTCAAGGACAAGCTCCTTCTGAGAAGCGGTTTCGAGAGACCGAATCTGTCCTACATAGTCCGCTAGGTTGAGGACAAGCTCACACAGATCCTGGACATCTGCAACGGAGTTCAGGGTTCTGGAATAGTCTATGCCCGCAACCGCCGGAAGTGTGAGGAGATCGCCGCTTTCCTGACTGCCAGCGGCGTGTCTTCCAGTTTCTACCATGCCGGTCTCGGAGGGCGGACAAGGGCGGAGAGACAGGAGGCCTGGAAGAGAGGGGAGATCCGGGTGATGGTATGCACCAACGCTTTCGGAATGGGCATTGACAAGCCCGACGTGCGGTTCGTGGTGCATTATGACCTTCCGGACAGTCCCGAGGCGTATTTCCAGGAGGCCGGACGCGCAGGAAGGGATGGTCTGCGCTCCTATGCCGTACAGCTCTGGAACGGAG
>JAKSJH010000098.1 GCA_024398315.1 Bacteroidales bacterium | reverse complement strand
GGAAGAATCCCGGGGCGATGGCATTGCACCTGACGCCCATGTTGGCTACATGGACGGCGAACCACTGGGTGAAGTTGTTTATCGAGCCCTTGGCCGCTGAATATGCCGGAATCTTTGTCAGAGGGCGGATCGAATTCATCGAAGAGATGTTGAGCACGTTGCCTTTTCCGGCCTCTATCATGTCCCTGGTGAAGACCATCGTGGCGAGCAGGGTTCCTTTGAAGTTGAGGTCATAGACGAACTGGAAGCCTTCTATGTCAAGTCCGTAGAAGCTCTTGTCCAGATCCGCCGCCGATTCCATCTGCTCCACTGCGCAGGTGGCCTTCGGAGAATTTCCTCCGGCGCAGTTGATGAGTATGTCGACCTTGCCGATTTTCTCGTGGACGGTCTCCAGTGCGGCTTCCAGAGCCGGCTTGTCCAGAGTGCTGGCACTGATGCCGATGCATTTGATTCCGAATTCCTTGGCTATGGCTTCTCCCTTTGCGGGATTGTCAGCGCTGCGGCTTATGACCGCCAGGTTGACTCCCGCTTCGGCCAGGCCTCGTGTGAGGGCGGTTCCGAGCACGCCGAAACCACCTGTGATGACGCAGTTGCGTCCTTTCAAGTCGTCAAAGTTGTATTTCATGGCTTTGGGGCGTTGTTATGAAGCTGACTTCTATGCGTTGTAGGTGGATGAGACTGTGTCTCCTCCGTGTCCAGTCCAGTTGGTGTGGAAGAATTCTCCGCGAGGGCGGTCCGTCCGTTCATAGGTGTGGGCGCCGAAGAAATCTCTCTGCGCCTGGAGCATGTTGGCCGGGAGCCTTGAGCAGCGGTAGCCGTCGTAGTACTGAAGGCCTGCTGCAAGACAAGGAGCAGGGATGCCGTTCTGGATGGCGGTGCACAGGACGTTCCTCCATCCGCTCTGGGCCTCGGCAAGTTTTCCGTTGAAATAAGGGTCCAGGAGTATGCTGGCCAGATCCGGATTCTTGTCGAACGCTTCCTTGATCTTGCCCAGGAACACGCTCCGGATGATGCATCCGCCCCTCCACATCAGGGCTATTCCACCGTAATTGAGCTTCCAGCCATATTCCTTGGCGGCGGCGCGCATCAGAGCATAGCCTTGGGCGTAGGAGACCACCTTGGCTGAGAACAGTGCTTTGCGCAGGTCTTCCAGGAAGGCGTCCCTGTCTCCTTCGAACGGCTTTGCGCACGGTCCCTGGAGAACTTCGCTTGCGGCGACCCTTTCTTCCTTGAGGGCGGACAGGCAGCGGGCGAAGACGGACTCTCCGATCAGTGTGAGCGGAACACCCTCGTCGAGGGCGGCGACGGCCGTCCATTTGCCGGTTCCTTTCTGGCCGGCAGTGTCCAGGATGTAGTCGAGGACATATTCACCGTTCTCGTCCTTCTTTGCCAGTATGTCCTTGGTGATGTCGATGAGGTAGGAGTCGAGGTCGCCCTTGTTCCATTCCTCGAAGGTGCGGTGCATCTCCTCGTTGCTCATCCCCAGGACATCTTTCATGATCTGGTAGCATTCGCAGATAAGCTGGATGTCACCGTACTCGATGCCGTTGTGGACCATCTTTACGAAATGGCCGGCTCCGCCTTCTCCGACCCAGTCGCAGCAAGGTGTGCCGTCGGCGACCTTGGCGCAGATGCTCTGGAACACCGGCTTGACGAACGGCCATGCGGCAGGGGAGCCTCCTGGCATCATGGAAGGTCCTTTCAAGGCGCCTTCCTCTCCTCCGGAAACACCCGTTCCGATGTAGAGAAGCCCTTTGCTTTCAACATATTCAGTGCGCCTTGCCGTGTCCGGGAAATGGGTGTTGCCACCGTCTATGATGATGTCGCCCGGGTCCAGCACAGGAATCAGCTTTTCGATGAAATCATCGACTGCGGCTCCTGCCTTCACCATCAGGAAGACCTTGCGCGGGGATTTGAGGGAACCGACGAATTCCTCGAGACTGTGGGCCCCGAAGATGTTCCTGCCCTTGCCGCGTCCTTCCATGAATCTGTCAACCTTTTCCACCGTGCGGTTGAATACACTTACACGGAAGCCCTTGCTTTCCATGTTGAGGACCAGGTTCTCGCCCATTACGGCAAGACCCACCAGCCCTATGTCAGACAGCTGTTCCATTTGAATCTTTTATGAATATGTCTATATCTGTTCTACTTTGAATCCTATCATCCCGAGCCTCCTGGCGAGGTCGTCGGAACCGTTACGGAGCCTGACCGTGAATGCGGAAGGCTCTCTTCTCACGATGTAGTCGCCCCTGAGCTTCTCGAATGCTCCAAGGTCGTTGCGGAGCGCATCGCAGTCCTTGGAAATGTCATAGGAATGGAATATCGCTTCCGAGAGCGTTTTCTGTGTGCTCTTTCCGTCTGCGTCCAGTTCGAAGACCAGCGGCTGCACCGGGGCCGGCAGACCTGTGGCGGACCATTCCGTCAGAGGAAGGCCGAGCTGCTGCGAGATGTACCTTATGCTCATCGAGGTGCCGTTGGCCTTGCCGTCAGCACTGTAGCCGGCTATGTGAGGGGTGGCCAGGTCAAGCAGGGAGACCAGCTCCGGGTCGAGGTCCGGTTCGCCTTCCCAGACATCCAGAACTGCACCTTTCAGGAGATGCCTCTGGAGGGCGGATTTCAGGGCTTTGTTGTCCACGACCGGACCTCTGGACGAGTTGATCAGAATCTGGTCCGGCCTCATCCTGCCGATCATCTCTTCATTGAAAAGATGCCAGGTGGCATCCTCTCCTTCTTTCTGAAGAGGGACATGGACGGTGACGATGTCGCATTCCGAGATGATTCTGTCAAGGTCCGAGAAACCTGCGCTTCCTTCTTTCCTGGCTCGCGGCGGGTCGTTGAGAATCACCCTCATACCTAATGCCTTACCGACTTCGGCCACCTTGGAACCGACATTTCCGACTCCGACAACACCCAGAGCCATGCCCTCAAGGTTCAGTCCGTGCTTTTCTGCCAGGAAGGCCAGGGCCGCGGAGATGTACTGCTTGACGGACCAGGAGTTGCATCCTGGAGCGTTGCTCCATGCTGTTCCGTTGGCCTCGCACCAGGCTGTGTCGATGTGGTCGAAGCCGATGGTGGCAGTCGCTATCGCCTTCACTGAGGAACCTTTGAGAAGATTCTCGTTGCAGATGGTGCGGGTCCTGGTTATGATGGCGTCGGCGTCAGCAACATCTTCGGCCGTCGTCCTGGCTCCTGCCTTGTAGACCACCTCAGCGTATGGTTCAAGAACTCCTTTAATGAAAGGGATCTTGTCGTCGATGACGATTTTCATGGTTTTCAGTCCAAAGAGTGGATGAACAGGCCGGAGCGGAGCTTCGGCTCGAACCATGTCGTCTTAGGAGGCATGATGTTGCCTGTGTCGGCGATGTCGATGAGCTGCTTCATCGAGACAGGGTAGAGGGCGAAGGCGACCTTCATCTCTCCGCTGTCAACTCTGCGGCTCAGTTCGCCAAGACCTCTGATACCTCCGACGAAATCGATCCTCTTGTCGGTCCTGAGATCTTTGATGCCAAGGATTCTGTCGAGTACCAGATTGGACAGGATGGTGACGTCAAGCACTCCGATAGGGTCCTTGTCGTCAAACCTTCCAGGCAGTGTCTCAAGCGAATACCACTTGCCGTCCAGGTACATCGAGAACCCATGGAGATGGTCAGGTGTGAATATCTCCGAGCCTTCCTCCTTGACTGTGAAGTCGGCTTCCAGCGCTTTGATGAACTGGTCCTTGTCAAGTCCGTTCAGGTCCTTGACCACTCTGTTGTAGTCGAGTATCTTCAGCTGGCTCTCCGGGAAGCAGACTGACATGAAGAAATTGTATTCCTCGTCACCGGTGTGCTCCGGATTCTGGGATTTCTTTTCGGCTCCTACTCTTGCGGCGGCTGCAGTCCTGTGGTGACCGTCAGCAACATAGAAGGCCTCAACGCTTTCTGTGAAGAGTTCGGTGATCCTGGTCACTGTGGCGTCGTCGTCAATGACCCAGAACCGGTGTCCGAAACCGTTTTCGTCCGTAAAGTCATATTCAGGAATCCCGGAGGCGGCCTTTGCCATGATTGCGTTCAGTTCTTCGTTGTCCTTGTAGGCGAAGAACACAGGCTCGATGTTGGCGTTCTGGATTCTGACGTGGATCATCCTGTCGTCCTCCTTGTCCTTTCGCGTGAGCTCGTGCTTCTTGATCCTGCCGGTGGCGTAGTCGTCGGTGTGGGCGCAGAGCACTATGCCGACCTGGGTGCGCTCGCCCATGGTCTGGGCGTAGACGTAGTAGCACTCCTTCTTCTCGCGGACGAGCCATCCTCTGGACTGCCACTCCTTGAAATTTTCCACAGCCTTGTCATAGACCCTCTGGTCATGGTCTTCCAGAATCGGGTCGAAATCGATCTCCGGCTTGGTGATGTGCAGAAGGGATTTCTCTCCTGCCATGGACTTGGCTTCAACAGAGTTGAGTACGTCATAAGGTGGTGCTGCAACTTCTGTGACAAGGTTTTTTGGCGGCCTGATTGCTGCGAAAGGTTTAACTCGTACCATATCGATCGTTAGTTTTGGGTTATCGTGTTTTTTTGAAAAAAGGCCCCGCATCAGCGGAGCCTTGAATTATTATTTGTTGACCTGGAATCTGGTGCAGCCTGTTGCGAAGAAGTCCGCTATCTGGTTCGCGGCTGCCAGTCCGGCGTTCATGTTCGCTTCCGCCGTCTGGGCACCCATCTTCTTAGGCGTTGCAAAGATTCTGTTCCCGAACTTTTCCTTCAGGGCCTCGTAGTTGTCCGGAGCTACGTCTGTGATGTACTTTAGGTCGGCCCTTTCCTCAAGAGCCTTCTCCAGTCCGGCCTCGTCGATGACCTCCTTGCGGGCGGTGTTGACGAGACATGCCCCCTTCGGCATCTTCGTGATGAGGTCGTAGCCTATCGAACCTACTGTCTGAGGGGTTGCAGGAATATGTACGGAGACGAAGTTGCAGGAAGAGTAGAGCTCTTCAAGCGAAGCGGCAGGAGTTGCGCCCGCCTCAGAAATCTTCTCTGCGGGGATGAACGGGTCGATGGCCATCACGCTCATTCCGAGAGCTTCGGCCTTCTTGCCGACGAGCCTTCCGACATTGCCGAAGGCCTGGATGCCGACCTTCTTGCCGAGGATCTCGCTTCCGGTTGCAGGGGTGAACTGGCCGCGGCACATGTAGATCATCATTGCGATGGCAAGTTCTGCGACAGCGTTTGAATTCTGACCAGGAGTGTTCATCACGACCACCTTGTGTGCGGTTGCGGCTTCGAGGTCAACGTTGTCATAGCCCGCACCTGCGCGGACGACAATCTTGAGCTTCGGAGCGGCATCAAGCACCTGTGCGGTGACTTTGTCAGAACGGATGATGAGGGCGTCTGCATCAGCGACTGCTGCGATGAGCTCGGATGCATCTGCATATTTCTCGAGGGCTGCGAATTCGTGCCCTGCCTTCTCAACTATGTCCTTGATCCCGGCCACGGCTGCAGCGGAGAAAGGTTTCTGTGTTGCTACAAGTACTTTCATGACAGTCTATTTCTTGAGTTTCTCATATTCCTGCATGCAGTCCACGAGGGCCTGTACATCTTCAAGGGTGCAGGCGTTGTAGATGGACGCTCTGAATCCGCCTACGGAGCGGTGGCCCTTGATGCCGATCATTCCGCGCTCCTTGGCGAATGCGAGGAACTCGTCCTGGAGACCTTCGTTGCCTTCGCTCATGACGAAGCAGACGTTCATCAGTGAACGGTCCTCCTTGGCCGCCGTGCCCACAAAGAGTGAGTTGCGGTCGATTTCGTTGTAGAGAATCTCGGCCTTCTTCTGGTTCATCTTCTGGAGAGCCTCGACGCCGCCCATGCTCTTGACCCATTTGAGGGTCTCGTTCATCACGAACACACCGAAGACAGGAGGGGTGTTGAACATGGAACCCTTGTCGATGTGGGTGCGGTAGTCAAGCATTGTAGGGATGTACCTGCTGACCTTTCCGAGGGTGTCCTTGTTGACGATTGCGAAAGCCACACCGGCAGGACCGGCGTTCTTCTGGGCGCCACCGTAGATGAGGGCGTACTTGCTGACGTCGACAGGACGGCTGAGAATGTCGGAGGACATGTCTGCTATTAGGGGAACTGGGCAGTCAATGTCTTCCTTCATCTCTGTACCGTAGATGGTGTTGTTCGTGGTGATGTGGAGATAGTCGATGTCGGTCGGAATCTCGAATCCCTTAGGTATGTATGAATAGTTCTTGTCGGCCGAGCTTGCGATTGCGTAGGCGTCTCCGAAACCTTTAGCTTCCTTAAGCGCTTTCTTCGCCCAGACACCGGTCTCGAGGTAGGCTGCCTTCTTCTCGAAATAGTTCATCACGACATAGAGGAATTCCATTGATGCTCCGCCACCGAGGAAGAGGACTTCGTGGGTGTCAGGAATGTTGAGGAGCTCCTTCCAGAGCGAGCGGCACTCGTCCATGGTCGCCTCCCATTCCTTTGTACGGTGTGATATGCTGAGCACCGACACACCTGTTCCTTTGAAATCCTTGATAGCCTGGGCCGTGTTTTCGAGAACGGTTTCAGGGAGCAGGCAAGGGCCTGCGTTGAAAACGTGTACTTTTTTCATCTTTCTTGTTCTTTTGAAATCTATTTGTTGTCTATTTGTATCCGAGCAGGTAGGAGATTATCGCCATCCTGATGTACATTCCGCCGCCGGCCTGCTGGAAATAGTAGGCGTACTGCGTGTCATCCACGTCTGTGGCGATCTCGTTGACCCTAGGAAGCGGGTGAAGCACCTTCATAGACGGCTTGACTGAGCCGAGCATGGAGGCCGTGAGCCTGTAGGAATCCTTTACCTTGTCATATTCAGAAATCTCAGGGAATCTTTCCCTCTGGACTCTTGTCATGTAGAGGATGTCGCATTCGTTCAGACCGGCTTCGATGTCCCGGACCTCCTTGTAGTTGATTTTCTTCTCGTCGAGCATCTCGATGTATTTCCTCGGCATCAGGAGCTCGTCCGGAGAGGTGAAGGTGAAGGTCGGGTTGAAATCCATGAGCGCGTCCACGAGGGAGTGAACGGCGCGTCCGTACTTGAGGTCACCGACCATGTCGATGTTGAGGTCCTCCAGCCTTCCCTGTGTCTTCTTTATCGCATATAGGTCGAGAAGGGTCTGGGACGGATGCTGGTTGATTCCGTCACCGGCGTTCACGACAGGGACGGAGGCCACGGATGCGGCGATGTCGGCCGCTCCTGTCTGAGGATGCCTCATGATGATCATGTCGGCATAGTTGGAGACAATCTTTATTGTGTCTTCAAGAGTCTCTCCCTTGCTCTGGCTGGTGTTCCTGTTGTCAGGAAATCCGATGACCCTGGCTCCCAGACGGTTCACGGCCGCCTCGAACGAGAGCCTTGTCCTTGTGGAAGGCTCGAAGAAAAGACAGGCCACGATTTTGCCTGCGAGGAAGTTCTGCTCCCTGTTGGCTTCGAACTCCTTCGCAAGGTCGAGGATGTGAAGGATCTCATCTTTTGAGAAATCTCTGATTGAGATCAGATTTTTAGGCATAGTTTCAATAATTATGGTATAACTTCAGTACTGCAACCTTCAACCTCGCCGGTGCGTGCCAGGAAATCGCTCTCGACGGAAAGCCGGACCCTGCATTGCATGGAGCACGTCTCTCCGAAATCCTGCTCCCTCTGCGGGAGATCCATGTCCTTCACAATCTTCATCACCTGGTTCATCGCAAGGTAGTCGAAACGGACGAGGTACCATTTCCCTGCAATCTTCTCCACGCTCCCCGCATTCTCAAGGGCTTCGGCCGTCGATGTCCTGTAGGCCCTGATAAGACCGGGGATTCCCAGCTTTATGCCTCCGAAATAGCGCACGACCACCACCAGCACGTCGCTCAGCCCTTTCGAGTCGATCTGGCCCAGGATCGGTCTTCCGGCGGAAGATGAAGGTTCGCCGTCATCGTTCGCCCTGAAGCGGTCACCCAGATGTCCCAGCCTGTAGGCGTAGCAGTGGTGCCTGGCGTCGTGGTACTTCTTCTTGAGAAGACTCACGATCTCTTTCACCTCCTCTTCTGTCTCGACAGGGTAGGCCAGCGAGATGAATCGGCTGCCGTTGTCCTTGAACAGACCTTCTGCAGGGGCCGGTATGCTCCTGTAGGTGTCTGGGGCGGTTTTGCTTGTCTCATCCATTTCTAGGAATACGAAAATAGCATTTTTCACTAAATTTTGCAACCACAAGGGAAATTTTGTAAATTTGGATTCGGATTACTATGCGGCCGGACGGCCGGAAAATGTTTTGGAATATGCTATACAGGTTCAAAGTGACTCTTTCCGGAATCAAAGGATTCCACAGGATATACGAAATGGGTGGTGAGACCACTCTCTATGACTTCCACAAGCAGATGCGCTCTGACATGGAATTCCCTCAGGACCAGCTCATAATGTTCAAGGGACTGGACCCTGCAGGTTCCGTCGTGGGACGTTTCGGCCTGTTCCACCTGGGCTTCGGGACGGTGGATGTCGTGACCGTGGACCACGCAGCCGCGGCCGGTGTCATCCCACTCCAGTATTTCTACGACGTGCTCAACAAGAAAAGCGTCTTCGTGACGATGGAGTCCGTCGAGGATTGTCCTGCAGGGAGGCCTCTGCTCGTTGACGTGAAGGGACCTAACCCTATCGAGTTCGAGAACGGCTACGTGGCCTTTGAGGATCTGCCTGATTCCCAGAGGCATCTGCCTGGCCAGAAGCCGGACTGGAGTTTGTCTTCGGATCCTTCTGACGCCGCCGATGACATTGATCTGGACGATTCCGACGGTCCGGACGATGACGAAGAGGACGATGATGATGAGGACGGAAAGATTGTCTTCGACGGCACTGAAGACCTCGAGATCTAGATCATGTCGCGCCGGCTCATAATCATTCTGGGCCCGACTGCTGTAGGCAAGACCGACTACAGCATCGAAAGGGCTCTCGAGCTGGGCTCTCCGGTTATTTCATGCGATTCCAGGCAGATATTCGAAAAGATGTCTGTCGGAACTGCCGTTCCTTCGCCCGAGCAGCTCGCCCGGGTCCGGCACTATTTCATACAGACGGTCCCTGTCACCGCATCTTACACGGCGGGGGATTATGAGAGGGATGCCATCAGCTTGATTGACAGATTGTTTGCAGAAGGTCATGAGACCCTCGTGATGACCGGTGGCTCGATGTTCTACATCGATGCCATAGTCAACGGACTGGATGATTTCCCTGAAAGCGACCCTGCCCTGCGGGATTCTCTCTGGAAGAGGGCCGGGGAGGAGGGTGTTTCCTCACTGAGCGACGAACTGAGGGTGAGGGACCCTCTGACATATTCCCAGATAGACAGCCAGAACACGCAGCGTGTGGCCCGGGCTCGGGAGGGCTGCCTCGTCTCCGGCCG
>JAKSJH010000097.1 GCA_024398315.1 Bacteroidales bacterium | reverse complement strand
TCACAGGGATGGATTCCACCGATGGAAAAAGTATTCTTTGACATAGGTCAGTCCTCCTTCTTCTGGTTATCGGCAGCAGCCTGAGCGGCGGCCGCTTCTCTTTCTTTCTTCTGCCTTTCAAGGACACGGGCCTTGACGGCCTCCTTGTCGAGAGGCTTCGGGAAGCCGACGGCATGGATGGCACCGGTAGGGCACATCGCCTCACATTCACGGCAGAGCTTGCACTTCTGCGGATCGATGCAAGCGACATTGTCAACCACAGTGACAGCACCTTGACGGCAGGTCTTCTGACATATTCCGCAGCCGATGCAGGCTGAAGAGCATGCTTTCCTGACGGCCGGTCCCTTGTCAGTGTTCCTGCAGGAGACATACAGATGCATGCCTCTAGGTCCTTTCGGACGGATTTCGATCAATCCCTTCGGACAGGCCTTGACACAGGCGCCGCAGGCCATGCATCTGTCCGGGTCGAAGACAGGCAGGCGAGTCTCCGGATCCATGGAAATGCCGCCGAACTCGCAGGCGGAGACACAGTCACCGCAGCCCAGACATCCGAAACGGCAGAGTGTGTCACCGGCATAGAGGGACGACTTCACCTTGCAGGACATCGACCCGTCATATTCATTGATTCTTGGTCTTGCCTCGCAAGTGCCGTTGCATCTGAGGACAGCAACCTCAGGCGCCTTTTCCTTGACCTCCACGCCGAGGATGGACGCCACCTTCTTCATGGTCTCGTTGCCGCCCACGGGGCAGAAGCATGAGTCGAGGTTGCCCGCCTTGACCGCAGCATCCGCAAAGGCATGGCAGCCGGCGAAGCCGCACCCGCCGCAGTTGGCTCCGGGCATGACCTGCTCCACCTGCTCAATACGCGGATCCTCTTCGACCCTGAATCTCTGTGCAACAAGATAAAGGGCCAATGCAAGCAGCAGGCCCAGTACCGTGATGATGGAGACAGTCCAGATGATTGTTGAAATCATAACTTTTTATTGATTGTAAACTCGTACTTTCCTTTCAGACGGTCCCTGAAAAGGTACAAAACCAGATAGTACAGTGCAAGTCCAGAAACGGCACCAAGTCCGACGAGGAGCTCAGACACTGCTATCTTAGACAAAAATAACACAAAAATAAGTAATATGAAAACCGGAATCACGTAGGAAAGCAGGACAGCAGCCATTCCCATCGACTTCGCGACAGCGACTTCGACAACGTCCCCGGCCTGGCAGGAATCCCAGGGACGGAGCCTGACGCTGACTGTCTTCAATGCTGATTCCGATGAGCCGCAAAGGCCCGCCGCACGGCAGGAAGAACATGCAGAACTTGAGACGATTTCGACCTGAGCAACCCCGTCGGAAACAGAAACAACTGTTCCTCTGTGGCTTATGATTTCTTGTCGTTTCTCTGCGGGAGTGTCTTCCATACCTGACTGCTACTTGACGAGAGATGAAAAATCGTGCTTGAGTCCCTTCGCGGAGACGAGCCGGCCCTGCACCTGACCGATCTTCAGCGGAGCGACGAACAGGAGCGGAATCTTGTTGGCATCGTCAGAGAACCAGGCGTAGAGGTCCGAGCCTTCAGAGAAGACATCACCGGCGACCACCTGGAAGCCGAATTTGAGAGTCTTCACCACGCCCAGCCCTGAAATCTTCTTCTCCTCCTTTCCATAGTAGATGAAATGGAGGGTATAGACATCGTCATCGACTGCGAAAGTCATAGGATAGCGTCCTCCTACAGTGAGGGACGACACATCCATATTCCTCATGAAATAGAACATGGCCGGAATGTCGAACGTGCACTTGTCAAGCGGTATGTCGGCGTAATAGTCCCCTTTCCTGGAATTGTTGAGCGAAGCCTTGATGTGGGTGTTGCCGGTGTTCCAGATGTAGGAATAAAGATTGGTGCATGTATAGTTCCCCTCCTGAGCCTTTCTGGTGAACTTGAGAGGCACGAGGCCGTCTCTTGTGAACCAGGAATCTAGTTTTTCATCTACTGTGAAGAATGATGAGTAGAACTTCTGGGTGGCGCCGGACATGCTGGCATGGAAGACCTTCCTGCCGTTGAAGACAGTGGTGTCCAGCCTGGTGGAGAACTTGGCCACATCAGCGTTGATCACGCCCCACTTGTAGTGGATCGCAAAAGAAAGCTGCTCACCGCCCTTGAACACAAGCGCGCTTTCATTGAGATTCCTGACCTTGACGCACTTCCCCTTGTCAGCGGCGGTGCAGAAGGCCTGGAAAGACAGGATGCAGAGTAGTACTGCGACTATGATTCTTAATCTCTTCATTGCAATGTCACGTGTCAGTACGGAGAATTCTCAAAACCGGAGGCTCCGTCGAAGTCGTTGTTCATTGCAGATTCCATACCAACATTCTCAGCCATCGCCGTGAGACTTTCACCAGGCTCCACGAAACGGACCTGGTCAGCCTTGAAGAGCATGTCGAGGTCACAGACTTCTCCGTTACGGTGCTTGGCGATGACGATCTGGGTCGTCTCCTTGCCGGCAGCAGTCTCCGCAAGTCCCACGAAGTCCGGACGATGAATGAATATGACCATGTCGGCATCCTGCTCGATGGAACCGGACTCACGAAGGTCGCTCAGCTGAGGTTTTCCAGTGCCTCCGGTCCTCTGGACTGCGTTTCTGGAAAGCTGGGAAAGGGCTATGATCGGGACGTTGAGCTCCTTGGCGGTAGCCTTCAGTGTTCTGGAGATTGCGGCGACCTCCTGCTCGCGAAGTCCCCTGAGCTCCGCAGGTCCCTGCATCAGCTGCAGGTAGTCGACTATCACGAGACCCACGTCCTTCGACTTCACAAGACGCTTCACCTTTGTTCTGAATTCCATCAGAGGAATGCTCGGCGTGTCGTCTATGTAGAGAGGAGCCCTGGACAGGGCGGCGATCCGCTGCTCGAGTTCCGGCCATTCATAAGGTTCGATCTTGGTGCCTCCCTTCAGCTTCGACGATGGGAAGCCGGATTCGGTGGTCATGAGTCTCATGACCAGCTGGAGGGCGGACATCTCAAGTGAGAATATGGCGACAGGGACATGATGGTCCACAGCGGCGTTCCTCGCCAGGTTGAGAGCGAAAGCGGTCTTACCGACAGAAGGGCGGGCTGCCAGGATGATCAGGTCAGACTTCTGCCAGCCTCTGGTCACGTTGTCAAGAGAAGGGAAACCGGACGGCACTCCGCTCAGGCCGGAGACGGTCTGGTTCTTCTCGATCTCCTTCATGGCCTCGTTGATCACCGAACCGACATCCTGCACATCCTTCTTGAGGTTGCGCTGGATGACATTGAAGACCTTGGACTGAGCCTCGTCGATAAGTTCATCGACCTTGAAGGAATCGTCATAGGCGTCCTTCAGGATCTGATAGGAGGCGGAGATGAGGTCGCGCTGTATGCTCTTCTGCTTGAGAATCTTGATGTAGAACTCGATGTGGGCCGCGGCTCCGACCTTCTGGGACAGATCGGCCAGGGCGACGGTGCCGCCCACAGCCTCAAGATTGTTCTTGTTGCGCAGCTTGTTGCTGACCGTGACGGTGTCCACCGATGAATGTTCGTTGACAAGTTCCGAGATGGCTTCGAAGATCATCCTGTGCTTGGGATCATAGAAGCATGAGGCGGTAAGCTCCTCGAGAGTCATGTCGACGGACGAAGATTCCAGAAGCATCGCTCCGAGGACAGCCTCTTCGACATCAAGAGCTTGAGGCGGTTTGTTACCCATCTCAAGCCCAAGTGTGTCAAGATTGACTGCCTGAGCCTTTTTCTTGGATGACTTTGAAGGCTGGTCAGGCATGGTATGCAATGTTTTGATTAGTCTTCAGCAGCCTTGCTCTCGAAATTCGGATTGACGATTATTCGTCCGCAATGCTCGCAGATGATCAGTTTCTTGTTCGATGCGATCTCTGCAAGACGCTGAGGAGTGATGGTGTTGAAGCAACCTCCGCAGGCCTCTCCGTCATAGACGGCCACAACGGCGAGATGGTTGTGCACGCTTGCGCGGATTCTGTCGTAGGCGCTCATCGTCCTGGCGTCGATCTTTGCGGCGCATGCCTCGCGGATTCCTCTGAGGCGCTCCTCCTCCTTCGAGGTGGACTCAACTATGTTTGTAAGCTCCTCCTTCTTGGCCTGGAGGTCGTCAAGCCTTACGGTGATGTAGTCCTGAAGCCTTTCGAGATCCTCTTTCTTCTCTGCTATGGCGGCCTTGGTGTCGTTGATGTTCTTCAGGGCTATCTGGCGGAGCAGGCCCTGGTTCTCGATCTCCTTGTTGATGGAGTCGTACTCACGGCTGTTTGAGATGTCGTTGAGCTGCTGCTGGTACTTCTCGATCTGGGCGTCGCAGTCGACGATGTTCTGCCTTGAGTCCGCGATGGAGTCGTTGAAGGCGTCGATGACGGCGGTGTCCTGTGCCTGACGGGCGTTGAGGTCGGCGATTTCAGCCTCGAGAGCCTCAACCTCGGCAGGGAGCTCACCCCTCAGCTGAAGAATCTTGTCAATTGCGGAATCCGCCTCCTGAAGGGCGTAGAGCGTCTTGAGCCTTTCACCGACACTTACTTCAGAATCAGCGAAGTTCTTCTGGAGAGAGACGAAGGTCTCCCTCTGGTCTATAGGGGTCTCAACTTTCTTGATTTTCTTGGTTGCCATAGTAGCTGTATGTCTGACTTGATTGTTAACGAACACTGCACCGGCACAAAGCCGGTAAGGACTGCAAAGTTAGAAATTTTTTTCCATTTGAGTGAAATAATATTTTCCACACTTTCAACAAGGTGTGAAAAAACAGGACAGGCGCTCCGTCAGAGGGACTTGCGGACCTCGACCAGCTGGGCGAGGATGTTTTTCAAGGAGTCCAGCACCTTGACTTTGCCGTCCAGGTTCTTCATGTCGGCCGAAAGTTTCTTAGCAGCCCCGTCGAGAGTCATCCCCTGGACCTTGACCAGCAGATGAATCTGCTTCAGGACCTCGATGTCGTCATTGGTGTAGAGCCTGTTCCCCTTGGCGTTCCTCTTGGGGTTCAGATACTTGGTGAACGAGTTGGACCAGAAGCGGACAAGGGAGGTGTTCTCTCCGAGGAGCTCCGCCACCTCGCCGATCGTGTAGTACAGTTTTTCCATATTCAGAGATGCAGATGTTGTTCAAATTTCAAAAATAGCAATTTTCCTTCAGAATTGGAAGCCGGGAGTCCGAAACAGATTCTCAATCCATCGACTGTCCCGCGTTCGCCGACATGAAAAGCATCGTCATGTACTCCTCCGGGGTTGCGGAAGCGAAGAAGAAATGGACAGGGTCGAAGCGGAGGCTGTCCCTGAGCACCTCGTAGTGGAGGTGAGGGGCGAAAGAGTTGCCGGACATGCCAGCAGTACCGAGTTTCTGACCGCACGACACCTTCTGGCCCGAAGCAACGGAGATCTGGTCCAGATGGGCGTAACGGGTGCGCCATCCTCCCGGATGGGTGACTTCGACAACATTGCCGAGCCCTTTCCCGGACCTGGTCACGGAAGTGACAGTACCGGCAGCCGCAGAACTGACAGCGACTCCGGTGGATGTCACCATGTCAAATCCGCCATGCTCCACCTTGACCTTATAGAATGGATTGATCTTCTGGCCCACGGAAGCGCCGGCGCCTGCATAGGAGAAGTTCCCGACCGGGCTGGACAACGGAGGCAGACTGACACCGCCGGACTCGATCGCCGCGAAAACAGCGGAGAAATTGTCCTCGATCCTGGAAGCGGACGACTCCAGGGACGACAGTTTCCTGGAGACCTGGTCCACCATGCGCTTCTCAAGTATGGAATCGCCAGGCGAAAGGACGGCCGACAGGACCTCGTCCATCCCGTCACCTCCGGAAGAAGGGACAGGAGAACTGAAAAGCTGCCTGTAGATCTTGTCGTCCTTAAGGGCGAGGCCATCCACGACATCGCTTATAAGCTGCTCTTTGCGAAGCATTTCCGAATATGTCTGACGGAACGTTTCATTCTCCTTCTTGAGCTGTTCCTCGGTGTCGGTGTCTATCACCATCGAGAAGATGAGATAGTAGACCACCGCGAGGGAAGCGGAGACGAGGAACAAGCGCAGAACTGTCTTGAGAGCGGTCAGCACCAGGTGGTGCGCCCTTGCAAGTTTCGGATGTCTTATGTAAAAACTCTCTTTCATGCCTTTCCCCTCCTATCTTCTGTAGACACGGAACCCGTGCCGGTTCTGTCCCCTGCCCGACTCGGCGGCCCTTTCTCGGACCATGGCGAGATATTCATCCTTCGACATGGACAAGTCGAAATAATTCTCAGGATTGACCCTCTCCCCCCTGTAGATCACCTCATAGTGGAGATGGGCGCCGCTGGCCCTTCCGGACTTGCCGGAATCAGCGATCTTCTCCCCCCTGCGGACCTTCATCCCCTCTATCACGTCGACAGTATTGAGGTGGGCGTACATCGTCTTGTAGCCGAACCCGTGGTCGATGATGATGCTGTTGCCATAGCCGAAGAAGTCGAATGCCACCATCTCCACGACACCGTCGCCGGTGCAGAAGATGGGATTGCCGACCTTCATCGCAAGATCCACCCCGGTGTGCGACCTGAGCTCACCCGTAAAAGGGTCCGAACGTGTGCCGAATTTGCTGCTCAATGAATATCGCCGGATCCGGGATTACAGGAGGCACGGCGGGGATGCAGGAAGCCATGTCGCCGGTCCGGCTGGAGACCGATGCCACCTCGTTGAAAGAATTGCTCTGGACGCATGCCCTCCTGCCGAGTCTGTCGAGGCGGGTCAGGGTCGCCAGCAGGGCAGGGTCCGCTCCGGATTCGACAAGACCTGAATATTTTCCTTCCCATACTGCGCCTCCGTCACGGACGGAGGAAGGAATCTCATTCAGTCCGAACACCGACCTGTAGATCTCCTCATCTCTCATACGGAATGCGTCCAGCTCCTGTTCGCACCGGTCAAGCCTGCTGTTCATCACCTCCATTCTGGAAAGCCACCGGGAACGCTCCGCCTTCAGGAATGCCACCTTCGGCATGTCGTGGCCGAGAACAGATGTGAAGAACCAGACGTAGAAGACTGCCATGAGGACACTTCCGACGACGAGAACGCCTCCCCGGAAAAACTTCAGTTTCAGGGAGGTTTCCTTCAATTCGGTCAGAAAGGCCGCCGGACGGAGATGATTATTCCTCATATTCGGGCAAATATACCTATTTTATTGCGAGAAATAGCGAAATTTGTTCTAATTTTGCATATTCTGTGCCTGTCTGAACGGCATTCCCGTTCTTTCAGCCATCAAAAGGAAAAAAGAAAAACATACATACGATGTACACTTCAAAAGAAATCAGAAAACAGTTCCTGGACTTTTTCGAGTCCAAGGCCCACACCATCGTGCCATCCGCTCCGATGGTCATCAAGAACGACCCTACGCTGATGTTCACCAATGCCGGAATGAACCAGTTCAAGGACATATTCCTCGGCAATTCAGCCCCGAAGTCCAAGAGGGCGGCGGACTCACAGAAATGCCTCAGGGTCAGCGGAAAGCACAATGACCTCGAAGCTGTCGGACACGACGGAAGGCATCACACGATGTTCGAGATGCTCGGCAACTGGAGCTTCGGCGACTACTTCAAGAAAGAGGCCATCACCTGGGCGTGGGAACTTCTGACAGAAGTCTACAAGATCGACAAGTCCAAGCTCTACGCCACCGTTTTCGAGGGTTCGGCGGAAGACGGGACCGCTCTCGACGAGGAAGCCAGGGAGGCCTGGAAGGAGCTGATGGACGAGGACCACATCGTCCTGGGCAACAAGCACGACAACTTCTGGGAGATGGGTGACACCGGCCCTTGCGGACCTTGCAGCGAGATACACATCGACCTCAGGCCTGACGAGGAGATCGCGAAGATCCCGGGCAAGGACCTCGTCAACACCGACAACGACCAGGTCATCGAGATCTGGAACCTCGTGTTCATGCAGTACAACCGCAAGGCTGACGGCACGCTTGAATCCCTCCCTGCAAAGAACATAGACACCGGAATGGGTTTCGAGAGGCTCTGCATGGTGCTCCAGGGCAAGTCCAGCAACTACGAGACAGACATATTCTCCGGATGCATCAAGAAGATTGAAGAGCTTTCCGGCCACACCTACCACGAGAACGCCGACGTAGAAGTCGCTATGAGAGTCATCGCCGACCACATCAGGGCGATCGCCTTCTCCATCGCCGACGGCCAGCTGCCGTCCAACGTCAAGGCCGGCTACGTCATCAGGAGGATCCTGCGCCGTGCCGTACGCTACGGCTACACCTTCCTCGGATTCGACGAGCCTTTCCTCTGCGCCCTCATACCTCAGCTTGTCGCTGACATGGGCGAGGCCTACCCGGAGATCGCCAAGCAGCAGAAGCTCATCGAGAACGTCATCAGGGAGGAGGAGATGGCCTTCCTCAGGACACTCGACCGCGGAATCAAGCTGATGGATGAATATATCGCCAGGAACTCCGCCACCAAGTCCATCCCAGGCACCGACGCCTTCGTACTCTATGACACCTACGGATTCCCTGTCGACCTCACCGAGCTCATCGCGGCCGAGAACGGCTACACTGTCGACATGGAAGGATTCGCCGTCGAACTGCAGAAGCAGAAGGACAGGGCCCGCAACGCCACTGCCAACGAATTCGGTGACTGGGTCGAATATGTCCCTGGAGAAGAGGAGTTCGTCGGCTATGACCTGACCACCGTCGAAGGAGCCCGCCTCCTCAGGCAGAGGATGGTCAAGCAGAAGAACAAGGAGATGCTCCAGCTCGTCTTCGACAGGACTCCGTTCTACGGAGAGATGGGAGGCGAGGTCGGAGACACCGGATACATGGTCTCCGAAAGCGGCGAGAAGATCGCCATCGTCAACACTGTCAAGGAGAACGGCCTTACAGTCCACATCGCAGAGAGGCTTCCTTCCGACCCATCCGAGTCGTTCACCCTCGTAGTCGATGCTGAGCGCAGGCAGAAGATCGCCAACAACCACAGCTGCACCCACCTCCTGGACGAGGTGCTGCGCGAGGTTCTCGGAACCCACGTCGAGCAGAAAGGTTCCTACGTCTGCGACGGCTATCTGCGTTTCGACTTCTCACACTTCGAGAAGATGACCCCGGAGCAGATCAGGACAGTTGAAAAGAAAGTCAACTCACTCATCAGAAGCAATTTCCCGCTTGAGGAAAAGAGGGATGCCACCATGGACGAGGCCAAGGCGATGGGCGCCATCGCCCTCTTCGGCGAGAAATACGGAGACGTCGTCAGAGTCGTCAAGTTCGGCAGCAGCGTCGAGCTCTGCGGCGGATGCCACACATCTGCCACCGGCAACATCGGCTATTTCAAGATCACCGGTGAGAGCGCTATCGCAGCCGGAATCAGAAGGATCGAAGCCCTGACCGGCGAGGCCGCAGAGGAATATTCAGAAGCCGCCCTCGACTCCATCAAGGATGCCAAGGTCCTTCTCGGCAACGCCCAGGACCTGGGCGCCGCCATCCAGAAGCTCGTCAGCGAGAACTCCGACTACAA
>JAKSJH010000096.1 GCA_024398315.1 Bacteroidales bacterium | reverse complement strand
AGCGGACGCGGACACCGTGCAGTTCGACGACATCCCGCCGGTCGTGAACTCCCGGTTGTCGAAACAGTACTGGTAGTTGACGTCATAGACGAACGAGGTCCTGTCCTGCTGCGCGGACGCATCGAGCCCGGAGAAAGCCATTGCGACTGCCGCCAGAGCAGGAAGGAATGATTGTGTTCCTGTCAGTTTCATGTTGTTTGAATATGTTTCCTCAGGCATCCCGAAGGCCCTGATGCAAGATGCAAATATATGAAAAATGCAGGAATATCATTATTTTCGCATCTGCAGGAACAATCCTGCCCACGATACATGAATGAGATAAAACTACAGACGCCGGTGGATCCCGGGAAAGGCAGGGTGGCATTGTCACTGAAGGACAGGACGATGGTCCTGGGAAGCTGCTTTTCCGACAGCATCGGAAGGAGGATGTCAGAAACCGGATTCGACGTGAGCGTCAACCCTTTCGGCACCATCTACAACCCCGTGTCAATCTGCAACAGCATTGCAAGGTTGAGTTCAGGAGTGCCTTTCACCGCAAAGGACTGCGTGAAGATGGGCGCTGGGGCGGACCTGTTCTGTTCGTTCAGCCACCACACGTCCTTCGCACGGAGGACGCCGGAAGAGTTCCTGGTGGCGGCGAACTCAGAGCTGGTGAAGTCGGCGGCATTCTGGAAGGACACGAAGAAAGTCATAATCACCCTGGGAACCGCCTGGTGCTTCGAGCACGTCGGAAGCGGAGAGACAGTGTCCAACTGCCTCAAAATAGATGCGAAGCAGTTCAGAAGAAGGAGGCTCGGAGTGCAGGAGACCGTGGCGGTCCTGTCCTCGATGATGGGAAGGAACCCCGGGAAGGAGTTCATATTCACAGTCTCCCCTATCCGCCACCTGAAGGACGGAGCCCACGGGAACCAGCTGAGCAAGAGCACTCTGCTGCTGGCGGTGGACGAAATCCTCCAGATGTTTCCAGACAGGTCGGACTACTTCCCGGCCTACGAGATCGTGCTTGACGAACTGAGGGACTACCGCTTTTTCGCAGATGACCTCGTGCATCCTTCGCCCCTTGCGGAAAGCTGCATCTGGTCCAGGTTCCTCGACTTCGCTCTGCCCGCGGACGAAAGGGAGGAGGTCATACGCCGCGAGAAGGATAACAGGCGTTCGGCCCACAGGGAGATGCATCCTTGATGGATATGACGGAAAATTAGTATATTTGCAGGATTGAATATTCATAGAATCCACAAACCAACAACGTTCAGACATGTTTGAGAATTTGCAGGAAAGGCTTGAAAGGTCGTTCAAGATACTGAAAGGAGAAGGTAAGATCACCGAGATCAACGTCGCCGAGACCCTGAAGGACATCAGGAGGTCGCTCCTCGACGCCGATGTCAGCTACAAGGTGGCCAAGGAATTCTGCGACAGGGTCAAGACCAAGGCCATGGGACAGAATGTCCTCACGGCGGTCAAACCTCAGCAGATGATGGTCAAGATCGTCCACGACGAACTCGCCGCCTTCATGGGAAGCGAATCGCAGGACATCAACGTCAAGGGCAATCCGGGGGTCGTCCTCGTGGCGGGTCTGAACGGTTCCGGTAAGACTACGTTCTCAGCGAAGCTCGCTGCCAGCATCAAGAGCAAGAGAGGCATGAAGGTCCTTCTGGCCGCCTGCGACACTTTCCGTCCTGCGGCCATCGAGCAGCTGAAGGTTCTCGGCGAAGGGATCCAGGTGCCCGTCTACACTGAAGAAGGCGAGAAGGACCCGATCAAGATCGCTAAGGCGGCCATCGTAAAGGCCAGGTCCGAAGGCATTTCAGTGGTCATCATAGACACAGCCGGCCGACTTGCCGTCGACCAGGAGCTGATGGACGAGATAACCGCCCTCCACGATGCGGTGAAGCCTACCGAATCACTGTTCGTGGTCGATGCGATGACCGGACAGGATGCAGTGGAGACCGCCAAGGTCTTCAACGAGAGGCTCGACTTCGACGGAGTCGTGCTCACCAAGATGGACGGCGACACCAGAGGCGGTGCGGCGCTCTCAATCAAGTACGTAACCGGCAAGCCGATCAAGTTCATCTCGTCCGGAGAGAAGATGGAAGCGCTCGACGTGTTCCACCCTTCCCGAATCGCGGACAGGATCCTCGGAATGGGTGACGTCGTCTCCCTCGTGGAGAAGGCGCAGGAGCAGTTCGACGAGAAACAGGCGCGTGAGACCAGGAAGAAGCTCGCAAAGGACAAGTTCTCGCTCAACGATTTCTACAACCAGATCCAGCAGGTCAAGAAGATGGGTGACATCAAAGACCTCGCAGGGATGATTCCGGGCATGGGCAAGGCCATCAAGGACATCGACATAGACAACGACGAGGCCTTCAAGGGAATCGAGGCTATCATAATGTCGATGACTCCTGAAGAAAGGGAGAATCCCGACATCATCAACGGTTCAAGACGCAAGAGGATAGCCGATGGAAGCGGCACCACCATCCCTGACGTCAACAAGCTGCTGAAGCAGTTCGAGATGACCAGGAAGATGATGAAGACCGCCCTGACCGGCAACCTCATGCAGAGGATGAGAGGGTTCAGACGCTAGGCATCCGCCGACGGATTCCTCGCAATGATAGCGGACGGAATATTCCTGTCCCTGTATTCCAATGGAGTGCATCCCTCAAGGCTTCGGAACTGCCTTCTGAAGTCAGACTTGTCGTATATTCCCACTTTTCTGCCGATTTCCGCGGCGGACAGGTCCGAACGGGTGACAAGCAGCCTCCCGGCCTCTTCTATCCTGAGTTTCTTTCGCCAGGAAAGGAATGACATCCCGTAACGTTCGCGGCAGTACGACGCGAGTTCGTCCCTTGTGACATTGAGACTGCGCACCACCTCTTCCTGTGTGTCCGGTTCAGCGTATCCCCTAGCGGAGACCCAGTCCGACATGATAAGGGCGATTCTATCCTGACCGTCCGCCGGGCATGTCCCACTTCCTTCAGAACATCCGGACGTACTCCGGCTCCGCCCGGACCCTGAGGCGGGACTTTTACGGGAGAGTTTCCCGAAGATGAGTCCGATTTTCTTGAACATGGTACAGTTTTTCATAAAGTCTGACAGTTATATTTAATTCAAGTCATTATAAATAAATAACTTATTAATCTTTACAAATCTTTGCCCACTGATTGTTCCATCATTTCTGAACAGCATCTCACAGGGCAGCAAGAGAGCTTCCTCTATGTAAAATAAGAAAAAAAGCCTATTTTTGCAAACATCAGAACAACTTAACAGATTAAATCAAGACAGAAATGCTCGCTATCAACGACTTCCCTGCTTTCAAGAAAGTAGCGACCCCATTCTACTACTACGATGTCGATCTTTTCGAAAAGACGATAAAGACTGTCGCCGAACTCTCGAAGGAGACCGGCATAAAGGTCCACTACTCGGTCAAGGCCAACGCCGACAGGCGTCTCAACGACATCATCAGCTCCGCCGGGCTTGGCGCCGACTGCGTGAGCGGTGACGAAATCGAATTCGCAGTCACATGCGGCTACAAGCCCAAGGACATATTCTTTGCAGGAGTCGGGAAGACTGACAGGGAGATCTGCCAGGCGTTCCAGGTAGGCATAGGAGCATTCGTGGTCGAATCCCTTGAGGAGATCCAGATCATCTCCGACATCGCCAGAAGACTTGGCAGGAAGGCTTCAATCAGTCTCAGGATCAACCCGAACATCGACCCTCACACCCACCATTACATCACGACAGGTCTCTACGAGGACAAGTTCGGAATCTCTGACAGGAGCTTCGACGAGGCTGCGGCAATGGTCTCGACAGATCCCAACATTGACTTCTTCGGGCTCCAGTTCCACATCGGCTCACAGATCCTCGAGGTGGAGGATGTCGTCAGGCTTGAATGTGAGAAGGTCAATCAGATTGTTGCCAAGTTCGAGAGCAACGGACTGGTCATCAAGAACATAGACCTAGGAGGAGGTCTTGGGGTCGACTACGATGACCCGGACAGGAATCCGGTCGCCGACTTCAGGACATGGTTCAGCACCATCGACAAGTGGCTTGTCAGAAGGCCTGACCAGACGGTCCATGTCGAGCCGGGACGCTCGATTGTCGCCCAGTGCGGATCGCTCATCACCGAGGTTCTCTACGTGAAGAAAGGCGAGAACAGAAGATTCCTGATGGTGGACGCCGGAATGAACGACCTCATCCGTCCTGCCCTGTACGGAGCATACCACAAGATCGAAAACGTCTCCGCCCATTACGACGACAATGACGGTAGAGAGACCAGAGTCTACGATGTCGTCGGTCCTGTCTGCGAGTCCGCCGACACGTTCGGCAAGGAGCGCAGCCTGGCAAAGAGCCACAGAGGCGACCTCATCGCAATCCGCAGCGCCGGAGCCTACGGCCAGGTCATGGCATCCAACTACAACATGCGTCCGTTCGCCCCGGCAGTCTATTCAGACCGTCTCGTCGAAGCAAGGAGACGCAAGGACTACTTCGCCGGAGAATAGATCTCCGACGTGTCCATTGCGCCCGGGGCGGCCATGGTGACCATTGTGGCCATTGTGGCCATCGTGGCCATCGTGATCGTCGTTCCCTTTATGACTATGCTTCGGTCAACTCCACTTAGGAATAAAACGGCTCATGTGCAAAACCCTGTGTTCGATTGTGTGAGTCATTCGGATTCCCACCGGCACATTCATGCATAAATGGGAGCAAAACAACCTCACAGCGCTCCCGGGAAGGACAGTCGAACGCAAATCAGGTGCGGTAACAGGTTTCAGCGCTCCCGGGAAGGACATGCAATTCGTTGACAGGAGACTTGAGGGGAATGTCATCAGGTGGAGTGCATTCTAAGCTAGTGTTGAGAATCAAAGCTGAGGAAGCGGCAAATGAAGAGTGAGGAAGGGAGAATGAAGGGTGAGGAAGGGCGAATATTGATAGGGGGTTGCAAAAAAGTTTGCGGAAACACAACAATAAAGTTTGCAGAATTGAAAATCATTGCTACCTTTGCAGTGTACTACTTCACTAATACACTACGAAACAATGATCACGATTGACAAGCTTGGGTTCAGTTTCGGCGTCGACTGGGTGCTCAAGAACATAACGATGACGCTCGAGGAAGGGAAGATCTACGGTCTTCTCGGTGAGAACGGAGTCGGGAAGACCACTCTTCTGACTCTGATGTGCGGGCTAAAGGACGCCTCCAGAGGGTCCATAGACATTGACGGAAGAAAGCCGTTCGACAGGTCGCCTCTGCTGCTGGAGCAGATGATCTACCTTCCTGAAGCCTCTGCGACAAGGTCTCTGGTGGCTGCTGAATATGCCACAGAGCAGGGCTGTTTCTGGAAGAACTTCAGCCTTGACAAGTTCCACGAGATCATGGCGGAGTTCGAGAACGATCCGGCCAGGAGAATGGACAAGATGTCCGCCGGACAGCTGAAGAAGACCTACATCTCGTTCGCACTCGCCTGCAACTGCAAGTACCTGTTCCTTGACGAACCGACCAACGGACTGGACATCCCTTCCAAGACACAGTTCAGGAAAGCAATCATGAAGCACACCGCGGACGATTCGACAATTGTCATCTCGACCCATCAGGTCAGGGACCTGGAGAACATCATCGAACCGATCATCATCCTGGACAAGCAGGACGTGCTTCACAACGCTTCCGTCGAGAAAATAGAATCGAAACTCTTCTTCGACTACGGAACGGTCGCAAAGTCGGACGCACTGTGGAGCGAAGCGCTCCCGGGCGGGTTCATCCAGGTGCTTCGCAACACGGACGGCGAGCAGAGCAAGATCAACGTGGAGGCTCTTTTCAACGCAGTGCACTGCAACAAGGAAACAATCAAGAACATATTCAAGAAATAAGGAGGACTGAAAAATGAAATGCGAATTCAACTGGAAAAGGTTCGGGAAGTATTTCCTCTACGACCTCAAATGCATGAAGAGAAAGGTCCTGCCTTACTTCATCATACCGGTGCTGGCACCAGTGGCACTTGAATTAATCTGGAGACTGGGTGAAACAGTCAGATTCAGTTCAGTTTACGCACATGGCACAGTGGGAGGACCGGAATTGTTCATCAGACAAATGATATTCTTAGTCGCCATAGTCTTAATGGTGATGTTCGCACCTGGGAGACTCTACGGGGAATTGACCGACAAGGTCAAAGGATCAGAATGGTTGATGCTTCCTGCTTCTAGAGGCGAAAAGTTCCTTTCCATGGAACTGATTTCAGTCTTGATTCTTCCTGTAGTTTTCCTCGCAGGATACTATTTCACTGACTGGTTGATCTGTATCTTTGATAAATCTGTCGGAACGTCACTATTCAATGCAGACAAGGCAGGATTTGTCGAAAAAGAATTCGAATATGCAATCAACATCAGAATTTGGAAAATTGCCTATTATTCAGTAGCTTTTCTAACAGGTGCCTTGTTATTCAAGAAGCCTAGATGGAAGATTGCCGGTACAATTGTGTTAATATGCCTGGTTGCTGCAATGACAGCTGGAAACTTGAGACTGCTTTCAAGGATAGAATGGTTCAATAACTTTCTTAACTATTTGCTGGAATCAGGTATCTACGCCATTTTTAAGATAATATTCCCTGTATTGATAATTGGAGGACTGGCCGTTATCAACTGGTTCAAAATCAAAAATCTGGAACACTGATGGAATTCACTGGAAACAAAGCGATATACCTCCAGATCTGCGATACGATCTGCGAGAGGATCCTGTCCGGGAGCCTTCAGGAGAATGACAGGATAATGTCTGTCAGGGAATATGGCGCCGAGATAGGAGTGAATCCCAACACGGTGATGAGGACCTACGAGAAACTGACTGCCGACGGTATCATATTCAACAGGAGGGGTATCGGGTACTTCGTCAGCGAGGGTGCCCGGGACAGGATTCTTGAGAACAGCCGGAAGGAGTTCATCGAGAACGAATGGCCGGCTATAGTCAGGAAGATGGAACTTCTGGGAATCAACCCGAAGGACATTCTATAAGACCGTTAAGCGTTTAATTGATAATAACATGGAGGGCGCGGATCCTGTGTCAGAAATCGACATAGAATTCGCGTCTGAACTGGTAGCCGGACCTCAGGCTGTCGAAGGATGAAGGGTCCATCCTGAAGAGGAAGTCATCAGTGAAGATCGGGTAGTTGTACTGCATCAGGGAAGTGATCTCGCCTTGTGACAGGCCTTTCAGTTCCAGTTTGACCGACTCCAGTTCAAGCACTTCCTCAGGGAAATATTCATAAAGAGGCTCGATGGAGAAGTACCTGGCCAGCGACTTGACCGACATTGCGGCTCCGTTCTGCTTGCCCTTGTAGGAATAGCCGGCGATGTGAGGGGTCGCAATGTCAGCAAGATCGATGAGTTCCCTGTCGACATCCGGCTCGTGGTTCCATGTGTCGATGACGATGGCGGAAAGTTTCGGTGCGGCCTTCTTGAGAGCCAGGTCGTCAACTATTTCTCCGCGCGCGGAGTTGATGAAGATCGCCCCTTCCTTCATCCTGCTGAAGAAACTCTCATCAGCCATGCGGAAAGTGGAAGGATTGTGCGGGACGTGGAGAGTGACAATGTCGGAAGATGACAGGAGATTGTCGAGCGTCGTGAAGCCGAAATGTCCTTCCGCCTTCTCACGTGGAGGGTCGTAGCGCATGACATTGAACCCTAGCGACAAGGCGACTCTGTCGACAAGTTTGCCGACATGGCCCACTCCGACAATACCTATCGTCTTGCCTTCCAGCGAGATGCCTTTACGCGAAGCAACGCCGTATAGGGCCGAGAACACATAGTTCATGACTCCCCCGGCATCACATCCAGCCGCGTTGGTGACTATGATCCCGGCGGAATCGCACCAGGGAACGTCAATGTGGTCGGTGCCTATGGTGGCAGTGGCGATCAACTTGACGGGAGTGCCCTCGAGAAGGTCCCGGCCGCATTTGGTCCTGGTCCCGATGATCAGAGCGTCAGCATCCAGGAGATCCTCCCGGCACATTTCGAATCCGGCCCTGTAGACCACTTCCGAATATGGTTCGAGCACCCCTTTCAGGAAGGGGACGGCACTGTCCACAACTGTCTTCAAACGTCCTGACATATTCAGAATCATTTAAGAACCAACTTCTTGACAAATCCCACTGGAGCATATTCACTGTCAAAGAGGGAGTCCTGTGCGAGGTGGTCGTTAATTGCCTTGACCATGGCGTCCTTCTGCATGTCCAGATGGGTGCGGAGCATGGAGGAGGACACTGAGATGAAGAGGGTTCCGTCCTTGTAAAAGCGTCCGATGGTCTGGTCCTTGATGCCGGAGACAGCATCCCAGGCATCGAAGACGCGCTGCGTGTTGAGACTGGCGGAGAGGTTGTTGTACCTGATGAAAAGCCGCATCAGGTCGTTCATCCCGACGGCTTCCTTGCGCTGCACGCCCTTTATCTTCTTGAACTCTTCCATCTCTTCCGAACCTGTTTTCAAACTCTGGTGAACTCACCGGCGACGGTCTCGAAATAGGCCCGGTCGGAGGTGATTCCGTCAACTATGGAAGAGAGTCTGACCTTGTTGCTGTCAGTTATGAATATCTGACCGAACTCGTTGCCTGCGACCATGGCGAGAAGGTTCGAGATGCGGTCCATGTCCAGTTTGTCGAAGACGTCGTCAAGCAGGAGGATCGGCGGGAAGCCGTAGCCCTGCTTCATCAGTTCGTACTGGGCGAACTTGAGGGAGACAAGGAAGGATTTCTGCTGTCCCTGGGAGCCGCAGCGACGGATCGGGAAGCCGTCCATCTCAAAGACGAAATCGTCCCTCTGAATGCCTGCAGTAGTGTATCTCATCACATGGTCCCTGTCCCTGGATGCCTTGAGGATGTCCTTGAGAGAGCCTTTGGAGAGATCGGTCCGGTAGTCGATCGAGACATTCTCACGCCCCCCGGAAAGGGATGCATAGCGGTCGGCCACGAGCGGCTGGAGGTCCTTGATGAAACGGGCGCGGACGGTGGAGACATATTCAGCGAGAGGGTCCATCCTTTCGTCGAATATCTCCAGAAGGGACGGGTCCGAACATCCGTCCTTCAGCATCCTGTTGCGCTGGAGGAGGAAGCGGTTGTACTGCTGGAGCGAATCCAGGTACTGCGGATCCATCTGCGAAAGCACGGAGTTGATGAACCGCCTGCGGTCGTCACCGCTCTCGCTGACGAGGGAGGTGTCGCCAGGGGAGACCATCACCACTGGAAGGACGCCGATGTGGGAGGATATCCTTGAATACAGCTTGTCATCTCTGCGGAGCTTCTTTCCGCCCGAAGTGTCACACTGGATGGAGAAGCGTGAGTCAGGGCCGTTGTTCATCGAATATGTGCCGCTCAGAGCGAAGGAGTCGGTGCCGTGGCGGAAAGTGAACCGGTCGGAGGAGGCGAAGGCGCTCTTGGTCATGGAGAGATACCACACGGCATCCATCAGATTGGTCTTCCCCTCCCCGTTGTTACCCCAGATGCAGTTCACGTTGGGAGAGAAGGACAGTTCCTGGAAAGCAATG
>JAKSJH010000095.1 GCA_024398315.1 Bacteroidales bacterium | reverse complement strand
CATAGAGAGCCTGGTCACCATAGAGCTTCTTGACTATCGAAGCAGGGACCATGCCCTTGCGGAAGCCCTTGAAGTCTGCGTTCCTCCTGTAAGCGGAAAGTCTTTTCTTCTCGATTTCCGCATAGTCTTCGGCCTTGAGGTCGATTGTCAGCTTGATGTTCAGATCGTCAATCTGATTCTTGATGATTTCCATTTGTCTGTTTGTTTTTATTATTGTTTACTATTATTGTTCTTGTTCTGTGCCGGATATTCAATCCTGTCATGGAAGACCTGCGAAAGCGATCCCTTCACAGCCTTCTTTATCTTCTGGAGGTCGCGGAGAGTGACATCGCTGTCATCGAACTGACCGGCCTGCATCTTGGAAGAGACCAGTTTCTCGACAAGGTTCGAGAAACTCTCTGGCGACTTGTCAGAAAGAGTCCTGGAAGCGGCCTCAAGGGTGTCACATATCATCAGTATCACCTGTTCCTTGGTTTGAGGACGGACTCCCTTGTAGAAGAATTCGGACACCTGTCCTGGATCACCTCCCTCATTGAGGTACTTGTTGTAGAAATATCCCGTGTAGGATGTACCGTGATGAGTGAGGATGAAATCCTTGATGACAGAAGGGAGGCCGTGCTGGGTGGCGATTCTGACGCCGTCGGTGACATGACTGGTGATTGCAGCGGCACTTTCCTTCAAAGTAAGGTTGGAATGATAGTGTGAAGCGCCGTCCGACATGCTCTCATTCTCAACGAAGCACATCGGATTCTCCATCTTGCCCAGGTCGTGGTATAGGGCGCCGGCCCGTACAAGAGTGACATTGGCGTCAATGCTTCTGGCAGCCACGTCCACCATGTTCATCACCTGGAGCGAATGCTGGTAGGTTCCAGGTGCCTTGGCCTGCAGCTCACGCATGAGCGGGTTGTCCGTGTCACACAGTTCGTTGAGCCTCCAGTTGGAGAGGAGGTTGAACATCCTCTCGAAGAGGTATATCAAAGTGTAGAACGCAATTGACAGGAAGGATCCTCCTGCAAGCAGCATCAGAACGAAATACGGATTGTCCTGGACCATGTCGACAAGACGGAATGCGAAATAGGTCACAGCAAGGCTGGCGAACACGAGTCCGGCAGTGACGAACTGCTTCCATCCGCGGTCACAGTACTTGAATGAAAGCACAGCCACCTGGCTGGCCACCATGAACATGACGAAGAGCACGACTCCGTTGCTGGAGAAAACCAGCAGCGGGAGGAAGGCCACGCAGCAGACCGGCATTATGATCTTGTTGCGGAAAAAGGCTTCAAGATAGAGTGCCGTAAGGGTGAGCGGAGCCATGTACAGCAGTTTCGGAGCCAGTTTGTTGAGCATCAGGGTGACCGATGCTGTCAGCAAGAGGATGAAAATGAGGTAGAGGAACTTGCCCGGGTTCTTGAATATCTTCCTGTTAAGGAAGAATATTACGATTGCGAACAGAAAGACCATGACGAATGCGAGCAATGCATTGCCGAGCCAGAAGACGAACTTCGGACCGCCGTAGCCCATGTTGTTCTCGAACTCCTTCTTGTAGGAATCAAGAATCTGCTCGACTTCGGAAGTCACGATCTCCCCCTCTGAGACTATGAGCTGTCCTGCACTCACGAAACCCTGTGTAGTGGAGATGTGCGATTCGGACTCCCTGTTCACAAGGTCCGTTGTCTTGGCATCATATTCAAGGTTGGGCACAAGGATGTCATAGACACCGGTCACCCTGAACACAGAGTCCAGATTGGCTCCCTTGAACTTCGGAGTCAGGGAAGAAAGGAGCCTGCTCCTGGCTTCCGTCTCCTTGTAGATTTCAGCGACCGGCTTCTTGGCGGCCCTTTTCTCCTTCTGCACATAGACCACGGCCGAAGAAAGGTCCTCATGGTGGCCGTCATATTTCACGCCCTCATCCGTGACCACACCTGCCGCCCAGATGGACTCCAGAGCAGTGACGATGGCAGGACGGAGGTAGGACTCGGACCCCAGGTCGATCTGTTCGAGACGCTTCTTCCCATTATCCACAACATCCTGACGGAAACGGTAGTAAGGGACAGAGACAGAACTGCTTCTGCTCCTTTCCTCCATCATCTGCTCCTCAGTCTTGAGGATCGGGAAGTCGAACTGGGCGATGAGAGTCTCGTGGTTCCATGGCGAGCCCTTCCGATAGTCGTAGCTGAACTTGGCCTGCCTCGGGAAAATCAGAGTCAGGACCACGAAGAGCACAGCCAAAGGGATGAGGACTGGCACTTTGGACTTGATCTCGGACTTTATCTGGGACAGAGCGATCATGGAATTCTGCTACTTGAAAGGACTTCCGGCCTCGCGGGCTATGAATGAATATGTCAGTTTGTCGGTAAGTCTCGGGAAGAGTCTGTGCGCTATCACCGTAGCCTTTCCGATAGGTGTCAGTATCTTCTGGGACTTCCTCCTGGCAAGGGCCTTGGCCAGATGCATGGCGCACTCCTCCGCGCTCATCAGCTTGTCCTCCTTCAGAGGTGTCTCACCCTGGGCGCTTCCGTCAGCGGTGAGAGCTGCCTTGCGGACATTGGAATCCGTGTAGCCCGGAGCGAAGACCAGCACGTTGAGTCCGTCCTTGAGATGCTCGATCCTCAGAGTGTCGAGGAAACCTCTGACGGCGTATTTGGAAGATGAATATCCCGTCCTGGCAGGAAGTGCCGAATAGCCTGCGATTGAAATCACGCCGACCACCTGGCCCTTTGACTTGAGCAGATAAGGGAGGGCGTACTTGGTGCAGTTGACCGTACCCCAGAAATTGACATCCATCAAAGAATGGATGACGCTCAGGTCCAGATCCTTGAACATGGCCCTCATCGAGATGCCGGCATTGTTCACGAGAATGTCGATGCCACCGAACCTCTCAACCGTCTGTCCGACAAGATTGCGGCAGTCCTCCTCGCATGAGACATCAGCCTTGACACAGAGGACCTTCTCCTGGTCCTGACAGACCGAAGGGGCCAGCGAAAGCAGCTTGTCATAGGACCTGGCGGCCATCACGACCTTCGCTCCGAGCGAGCCGAAAAGACGTGCCGAAGCCAACCCGATTCCCGAGCTGGCTCCAGTAATTATGACAACCTTGTCCGAAAATATTCCAGGACGCATATCAAACTATTGGTTTGCAATTAGTTATATTCAGCCTATTTAATAGTCATCACAGCGATGTCGTCTCCGTCGTATGCTCCGGCATCAAGCTTCTCCTTGATTTCCTTGAAAGCGTTGAGGGTATAGTTGACATCCTCCATGGTGTGAGCGGCAGTGGAGACTATACGGAAGATGATCATTCCCTTAGGGATCACAGGATAGAGGACCATCGAGCAGAACACACCGTAGTTCTCACGAAGGTCCTTGGCGATCTTGGATGCCTGGGCGACTCCGCCTCCGTCGATGTGGATAGGTGTCACGCAGGCTTCGGCCTCGCCGATGTCATAGCCGAGCTTCTTGAAACCTTCCTGGATTGCGTGGGTGATCTCCCAGCACTTCTTCCTGCGTTCGTCACCCACCTCTGACATGATGAGCTCGAGTCTCTTGATGTTGCCGTAGACCAGAGGCATAGGCTGGGACTTGGCGTACATCTGGGAGCGCATGTTGAGTCTGAGATAGTTGATGATCTTCGCAGGTCCAGCGATGAATCCTCCGATTGAAGCCATCGACTTTGCGAAAGCACCGATGTAGAGGTCGATGTCGTCCATGCAGCCGAGCTGCTCGGAAGTACCGCGGCCATGCTCGCCGAGAAGGCCGAATCCGTGGGCGTCATCAACGAATATCCTGAACTGGTATTTCTTCTTGAGGGCTGCGATCTTGTCAAGCTTTCCGAGTGCTCCGGTCATGCCGAACACTCCCTCGGTGATGAGCAGCACGCCGCCTCCGTTCTCCTCGGCCTCCTTGCAGGCCCTCGCGAGGACCTTTTCGCCGTCATCGACGTTGTTGTGACGGAACTTGTACTTGCTTCCGATGTGAAGGCGGATACCGTCAAGCAGACATGCATGAGCCTCAGCATCATAGACTATGACATCGTGACGGGTGGTCAGACAGTCGATGGCCGAGACGATGCCCTGGTAGCCGAAATTGAAAAGGAAGGCGTCCCCCTGCTTCTCGAAATCAGCGAACATCCTCTCGAGCTTCTCGTGGAGAGAAGTGTGGCCGGAAAGCATGCGGCTGCCCATAGGATAGGCAAGGCCCCACTTGGCAGCGCCTTCCGCATCAGCCTTGCGGACCTCCGGATGGTTCGCGAGTCCTAGGTAGTTGTTGAGGCTCCAGTTGAGGACAGGCTTCCCGTTGAAGATCATGTGAGGTCCGAGTTCGCCCTCAAGCTTTGGATACATATAATAGCCGAATGCCTGGTCATAGTACTGGCCGATAGGGCCGCCGGCGTTCTTTTCGATTCTTTCAAAAATGTCAACCATGATATTGAATGTTAGTTTGTTCTTGTATTACATGCATTACATGAACAGTCCATGCGGCAGGAGCCGGTCCTATGCGTCAATATTGGCGTAATGGGCGTTCTCTTCGATGAACTGCCTTCTTGGAGGGACATCGTCTCCCATGAGCATGGAGAATGTCCTCTCTGCTTCGGCGGCGTTCTCGATGGTGATCTTGCGGAGCCTTCTGCGGGACGGATCCATGGTGGTGTCCCAGAGCTGCTCGTCACTCATCTCACCAAGACCTTTGTACCTCTGGACGAAGACTCCCTTCTCAGAACCCTTTCCAAGACGGTCGACAGCAGCGAAACGCTGTTCGTCAGTCCAGCAGTAGACCTCTTCCTTACCCTTCTTCACGAGATAGAGAGGAGGGGTTGCGAGGTAGACGTAGCCGTTCTTGATGAGGTCGAACATGTAGCGGAAGAAGAAAGTCAGGATCAGACAGGCGATGTGGCTTCCGTCGACATCGGCATCGGTCATGATGATAACCTTGTGGTAGCGGAGCCTGCTGAGGTCCATCCTCTTGACTCCGTCCTCATCCTCCTGGGCGACGGTCACGCCGAGCGCAGTGTAGATGTTGCGGATCTCTTCGCTGTCGAAAGCCCTGTCACCGACGGCCTTCTCAACGTTGAGGATCTTTCCGCGCAGAGGCAGGATGGCCTGGTACCTTCTGTCACGACCCTGCTTGGCGGTACCGCCTGCGGAATCACCCTCGACGAGGAAGAGCTCGCACCTTTCCGGATCCCTCTCGGAGCAGTCGGCGAGCTTGCCCGGCATTCCGGCGCCAGTCAGCGCAGTCTTTCTCTGCACCATCTCCCTGGCCTTGCGGGCTGCGTTGCGGGCGGTGGCCGCAAGGACAATCTTCTCGATGAGAAGCTTGCCTTCCTTCGGATGCTCCTCGAGATACTGCTCCATGGCGGCTGACGTAGCCTGGGAGACAGCAGAAGTGGCCTCAGGGTTACCGAGCTTCGTCTTGGTCTGACCCTCGAACTGAGGTTCGGCGACCTTCACGGAGACAACGGCGGTCAGGCCCTCGCGGAAGTCCTCCTGCGCAAGTTCTCCCTTGAACTTCGCAAGCAGGTTGTTCTCCTCAGCGTACTTCTTGAGGGAACGGGAAAGGCCCATCTTGAATCCCTGAAGGTGGGTTCCTCCCTCTATGGTGTTGATGTTGTTGACGTAGGAATATATCTTCTCAGTGAACGAATTGTTGTAGGAAAGCGCGATGTCGATCGGAATCACCTTGTCGCTCTGCACGCAGATAGGATCAGGGATGAGCTGTGTGGCGCCGCAGTCGAGGTAGTCGATGAACTCCTTGAGACCTTCCTGTGAATAGAAGACGTCCTGACGGAACTGCTGCTTTCCGGTAGCTTTCGAATCGCCGTTGGCATCGACCTCGAAGACATCCACAAGCTCCCTCTCGTCCGTAAGAGTGATTTTGATGCCTTTGTTCAGATAGGCCAGCTCCCTCATTCTGGCAGCCAGTGTATCGTACTTGTAGACAATTGTCTGGGTGAAGATGGTATTGTCGGGATGGAAGGTGATGATGGTACCTGTGTCTCCGCAGTCACCCACGATCTCGACAGGACCAAGAGGCTTTCCCTTTGAATATTTCTGCACATGGACATGTCCTTCACGGTGAATCTCGGCTACAAGAGAATCGGAAAGGGCGTTTACGCAGGAAACGCCTACTCCATGGAGACCACCGGAGACCTTGTAGGAATCCTTGTTGAACTTTCCTCCGGCGTGGAGGACGGTCATGACGACCTCAAGGGCAGAACGATGTTCCTTCGGATGCATGCCGGTAGGGATGCCTCGGCCGTTGTCGGAGACCCTGATGGAATTGTTCTCTGTGATGGTGACTCCGATCTCGGTACAGAATCCTGCCATGGCCTCGTCGATACCGTTGTCGACAACCTCGTAGACGAGATGGTGGAGACCGCGCTCACCGACGTCTCCAATGTACATCGACGGTCTCTTGCGCACTGCTTCCAGGCCTTCGAGGACCTGGATGCTGCTTGCGGAATACTGTTCTTCCGCCTGTTTCATATTATCGTTTTCTATCATATTCAGTGAATCTGCCAAAAACAAACAAATATACGAAAAATTCTACAAAGTCAGGGTGATTCCCACGGTCCCCCACACACCTTTTTCTGCGTAGAACGGGTTTCTCTGGACCGTCTCGCTGAGGATGTTCCCGGCGCGTCCCCAGACACCGAACTTACGGTTGATCTGGTAGCCTGCGATGAAACCGAGATCGACGAAGCCAGGGATGTTGACAGCCGTCATGCTCTCAGGAGCGAGGGCGTAAGGATTGAGTGAAGGAATGGTCGAATGACAGGTCACGTTGCCGTCCCTGCCGGTGGAAGCGTCCACAGTGAATCCGGCATAGGCCCTCGGGTTGAAGTTGAAGACAGCCTTGGCCTGTGCGGTGAAGGCAGGAAGTTCGAAACCCATAAGAGGTCCGTCATCCTGTCCGCGTGACATCTCCTTGTAATGGAAAGCGCCGCTGAGGTCGAACTTTCCGGCCTTGAGAGCCACGAGCGCGTTGGCATAGATGAGATTGTAGTCCTGATAGGAGACTGAAGGCAACATCACACCGGCAATGTCCCAGGCCCCGTCAAGAAGACCGTTCTCCACAACGTCCGTCCCGACATTGACATCAAACTGAACCCTCTTGCAGATGTTGCCCTTGACTCCTGCACGGGCGTCGATCACATCAACGGAATTATCCATGAGAGCGTTCCCGAATCCCTGGAAGACAGGGGTGAGGTGATGGTTACCTCCAATGAGAGAGGAATAGGTGTTGATGTCGGTGCCTCCGGTTGCGGCGGCATAGATCCTGACTGCGTCAGATGCGTTGAAGGTGATGTTGACAGCCGGATAGGCACCCTTGCCTTTCTTCTGGTTCATGGATCCGAACATATCTTCAGGATTTCTGGTCGGACGGATGAGACCTTCAAGTCTGACTCCGAGAGAAAGGAGCCAGCGGCCGGTCTCGAGGTCGTACCTCGGAGTCACGGCGATCAGTCCTGCGCTGCTGTGGAAGAGGTCACCTATAGTTGAAGAAACGGCGTCCAGGCCGATGATGACACGGTTGAAATAGTCCAGCTGAGGACCGGCCTCGCCATGAAGGATGACATTGCCCTCGGTCAGGCGGTCGGAAAGAGCCATGGAGGTGAACGGAAGGTCGAGAGAACCATACTCCACAGAGTCTTCACCATAACGTCCTGCAATCGAGAAGTCATAGAAGAAATACTTCTCGTCCGTGTTGTTGGAACAGAACCTTGCGTTGAAGTCCAGGGCGTTGTAGCCGCGGCTGCTGTTGAAGTCCTCTGAATGGAGTCCATGGTAGCCCGCCCCGAACGACAGGATGGAACGGTCCCAGCTGAAGCGTCCGTCAAAGCCGGCGGTCGTAAGCGCGTCATATCCCTTCCAGACATTGTCTGTCGGGGTCCGTCTGAACACTCCGTCGACCATCTCAGGCTGGATGTCATGATAATTGCCGAAATAGGAATTATGCGATGCGTAGAGGCTCATCTGAAGAGGTCCCTCCTTGGATGGCGAGAAGACTGCGTCGAATTCCGGATGGAGTGAGTAGCCCGCTCCGGCCTTCACATAAAGCTTGTGCCCGCGGAAGGCTTCGTTCTCCGGATTCATGTTCATATAGTATGGCTTGAAGCTGTATGAACCCTCGTAACGCTTCTCGAAGACCGAATAGTCGAAATCAAGGTCAAAGCGGAGCAGTGAGTCCGGAACAGCCATGGTCATACCAGGCTTGACTATGTCGGAGGCATTGCCCTGGTAAGTGTTCGTTACTTCCACGGTAGGGTTGAAATTCTGTGCGGATGCAATCGTCGAGACTGCACACAGAGCGACCGTCAATGTATGTTTCAGTGTTTTCATCATTACATCAAAGTCTTAAGTTTCTCAAGTCTCATATTGACATTGTCGAGGACGTCATCCTCGCTTCCGGACGGTTCATAACCGTTCTTGATGCTCTCGAAGGTGGCCTTGGCCTGAGTGAAGTTGCCCTGCTCGGCGAAAGAGTCGCCCAGGACGATGAAGGCCCTGGCGAGCCAGTATGGCTGGTCTCCGCCTTTTTCAGCGAACTTGTAGACCTTCGACTGGACATCTCCATACTTACCCTGGTCGTAGACATCCTGGACAATCATGAAGGCAGCCTCGGCACCTTCAGGAGTGGACGGCTGGGAGGCCAGGGTATTGAATAATCCAAAGGCCTCGTCCCTCTCGCCGAGGAAGAGGTTGGATTTTGCAGTGACATACATGGCTTCACGTTTGTCCGCCTCCGAAGATGAAGCATCCTCGCCGACGTTGGCGGCGCTTTCGATGGCCTGCTGGTAATCCTGACCCTTGAAAGCGGACCTCATCATGCCGAGACGGGCGGTGTGCTTGTTGGAAGCGATCCTGGCGGAAGTGAAGAGGTTGGAGTAAGCCGAGAACGCATCCTTGAAGTGCTCCAGCTCGTAGGAAAGCCTTGCCAGATTGAGGATCGCGCTCTCCGCGCACTGGCTGCCGGAATCCTTGTCAAGGGACTTCCTGTACCAGTCGCACGCCTGCTCCTTGTTGCCCAGATTTCTGTGGCACTCGGCAAGGTAATAATCAGCCATTGCCATCTCCTTACCTTCAGGATAGCGCTCCATGTAGGACTGGAGCGAAGCCATGGCCTTGGTGTAGTTCTCCGTGAAGAACACCTGCTGGGCGGCGTTGAAGTACATCTGCTCCTTCTCTGCGTCTGTCATGTCCTTGTTGGCGCCCACAGATTCGGCGTAGTCGAGATACTCGTCGCCCCTGCCCTCGGACTGGTAGATGGACTCGATGGCGCTCAGAGCGTCGGCGGAATATTCAGTGTCAGGCATTTCGCTGATAACCTGCTTGTAGTAGGAAAGCGCCAGCTCGAACTGGGAGCTGTTCCTGGCGATCATTCCAAGTTCGATGAGCGACTTGGCGGCGATCGTACGGTCCTTTGTCGTCTTCTGGAGTTTCTTGAATATGTCGACAGCAGAATCGCTGTCCTCGATAGCGACGTAGGCTCTTCCGAGCTCGTACGTGACCTCGGAGTAGAACTCGGCCGTGGGATCCGCGTTCTTCACCTACGAGAGCACATTGACCTTGGGCTTTCGCT
>JAKSJH010000094.1 GCA_024398315.1 Bacteroidales bacterium | reverse complement strand
TCATGAAGAACGAATTGCTATATTTGCGCAAATGGGACTCCATTGAACAGTTTGAGCGGGCATTGCGAGCATACATCAGATACTACAACAATGAACGTATCAAATTGAGGTTGAACGGAATGAGCCCAGTTCAATACCGGGCTCAACATCAATAACAATCTAAATAATAATCCGTCCAACTTTTTGGGGTCACCTCACCGCCTAATGATGTAAGTTTTGTGACTCCAGAGAAAGAATTGTTATTTAAGAACAAGCCCAGAACCCTCTGACTTTGCGGACGCAAAAGGCTAGCACAAGGCGTGGGTATCGTCCTCTCCGCTGATATATGGCTCTGAGTTATCTCAGGGCCATTTTTCGATTTCATTTCTGTAGCTTCCAACCGATGCTCTCGCTCTTCTGGTCGGAATGTGCCATACGGCAATGTCAGCCCCATCACACGTATAGTATCTCTTCTATTCGTTTCCAATAGAAGAATGCTTCCAGACTCATCTTTTTTATACGATTCAACTTCGTGAGGTTCTGATTCTTGATGATTTCATCAACGAGAGTGTTATCCATATCCCGTTTGTAATGCTGAACAGTATCACGTCCATGCATAATGAGCTGAGCCAGATATGCCACTTTGGAAGCGTCACGCACGGCCTTCTCCATTGTGTACTTCTCGAATATAATAAAGCTGTCCACACGATGAGCACCGTCAGTGAGATATTCATATTCCTGCCGTGAAAGACCGCCGTGGAGACAGATGTTCAGAGCCGTGTTGAAAGCATCTTCCAGTACGTCATTGGCAGATAAAGAATCCAAGCCACGATAGCCAAGTTCAATGGGAACGATGTTTTGGAAAGTCTTACGCGCAATGGACAGATCATCGATACGGTCAAGGATGGAGCTTACATCGAAGAGTTGTTTCATAATTTCCATCGAGAAGGGCTTATCTCCTTTGAAGAATGGAACTCCGGTGGTATGAGGAGCAAAGGCTGTGAGCTTGTCTCCGAGCATGTCTTCCAAGCTGGGGCAGCTAACCTTTACCGGCAGTCCTTCGGTCTTCAGCACTGAACTTTCGATGGGGAGCTCAACAATCTGATTGTAATCAATGTCTTCATATAGAACATCTAGGAGTATTTTATCATTAGGATGTCCGGAAGGATATGAGACCTCGTATTTGAACTCAGCATGGGATTTTGGAACATTAGTGCGGGAGAGACGACTAATCTCTTTGACTTCCGTAAAACCATATTCTTCCGAATGCTTGCTGAGATACTCCCGAATATCCAATTCAGGTTTGCACACAATGTCCACATCGATGGAAAGCCTTCTGGAACTATTCAGATGGAGCATCAGAGCCGTGCCGCCTTTGAAAATGAATGGACAGCCAGAAATCTTCAAAGATTCAAGCAAGGAAAAGGCACGGATGGCCTTTTCCAGAAGGGAGGTGTCTTTGATATTAGGATACTGGGATCGCAGGGATTCAATCCACTGAATTGTACGGCTTTCTGGACTAATCATTGTTTAAGAGATTAATATTGGAAAGGATTGTTTGGACGGTGGTTAACTCTCGGCGTCGGCGGGCATAACGCTGGAGTTTGGGTAGAGAAATATAGCAGTCATTCAATACGTTTTCGTAAATAGTGAAAACTTCGGATCCCTGCAAGTAGTCAAATTCCGGATTAACTGCGATGTCCACCAAAACCTTTTCGGAAGCAGGGACCGTTATCCCTTCAGCATTCTCCAGAGGAGATTCGGTGAATAACGGGTTTACTACGATGCAATCCCGTCCAGAGCCGTATTTGTAATAGTCCTCCTTGGTTGGGCTTAAAAGAACTGCCTCATCTGGTCTCATTTCCCTAATGGCATCGAAGAATGTTTGTAACAAGAATCGCTCGACATCAATGATAGTCATCTTGATATTCGGTACATGCAGCATAAATGGCACAACGCATCCGGCATCCCAAACACAAAAGTCTGCCAACGGATATCTTGTCTTTAAGTTGCGAGCCAAATCTGCTGTATCTGGCTGAGGCAGGACCACCCATTTATATTTCCCCTCTTTAGGCAACGCATACTCTCCCCAGCCTACCTTGATCAGTCGGCCCGTGGAAACCAGCCTGGCGAGTAGTGTATTCAAGCTGGCGTCATTTATTTCGTTATTTGTACGAAGGTGCTCCACGAGTTCGTTCTTCTTGAAAGGGCCGTGGTGAATCGTAGCAAAACTAAGAATATTGTCGCTGACCTGCATTTTCGTTTCTATTTGGCGTAAAAGTAAAACATTATCGGCACAAAATCAAGAAATGAGCCAAATTTGTTTCACTTTTGAAGCTACATCAACCCATTCAAACTTCGTCATCTCGCTGGCCTTGATGGAATCGACGATGTCAATGCAGGGCTTCATGGCCTTGTAGTCGTTGTGGCCGGTCCATTTCATCACGACATTTGGCGGGATGCCGAGGGAAGATAGCTTTGTGGACCAGATGGCGCAAAGTTAAAACTCAAGTTTTCCGCCACGCACGATGCTGCGGTGTTTCAGGAACGGGCGCTTCAGTTCCCGGCCGTCAAGACTTGCCTTTCCGTCAACCGGCTCTCCCTTGACTATTTCGAAGTCCCTCCCGTTTTCCTGATGGACAAGAATCCTTTCGAAGGCAGGCACACCGAGGGCATACTCGCCGGAGCCCGGGCAGACGGGATAGAAACCAAGACAGGAGAAAACGTACCAAGCGGACATCTGACCGGCATCATCATTCCCGCTGAGCCCCCCGGGCGTGTTCCTGTACTCCGTGTCCAGGATATCGGTCACGACGGCGGCTGTCTTCTCCGGGTGCGACGACCAGGCATACAGATACGCAACCTGATGGCAGGGTTCATTCCCATGCCAGTAGCGCTTGCAGAGGAACATCGAATCCGGCCGGGCAATGATTCCCATTGAGAAGAATGCCGGTCCCGGTGTTTAAGAACAGTTGTTATAAAACAAGCGTTGCAGAATAGAGGCATTATCAGTAAATTTGTACAATAGACAGAAAAAAATGAGATTGATCGACAAATATCCGCCGTCGGACCACTGCGACAGCATCTCGAAGAGGATCAGACCCGCCGGAACCCTGAATGCGGGCCATATCTTCGAGGATATGTCCTGCAATTTCCCAAAGCCTGCGGCCTGGCTTTTCAAATTGCTTATCGTTGTCGAATGAACGCATTGCCCAACATGATTTCCGCATCAAGAGGGATAACGGCGGTCGTCATGCTGTTTTTCCCGCTCTTCAGCCCCGGATTCTGGGTGCTGTATTGCTGGGGAGGCATCTCCGACATGATTGACGGACCGATTGCGAGGAAGCTGGGGACCGTCAGCGAGGCCGGCTCGAGGATTGACAGCATGGCGGACCTGATGTTTGTCATCTGCTCTGCAGCATTGATTCTGCCGTCAGTGGACCTGCCTCTGTGGATGTGGCTTTGGATTGCTGCAATCGGAATTGTCAAGGGTGTCTGCATTATCATCGGATCATTCAGGCAACGTAAAATTACAGTCCCCCATTCCATGACCAACAGACTAACAGGCATGCTTCTGTTCTGCCTGCCGTTCGCGATTGTTCTGTCTGACATTGTCATCCCCTCTGCAATCGCTTGCTCAGTGGCGGCGGCGAGCCTTTATGAAGATATTCATAGTATACGCAAATGAAAGATTCTGAATCAAATATCTGCCAGATTGCCGCCATCAAGGACGGCAGGCCGGTCCTGTCTGAGACATACCACGGTTACTCGAAGGATGACTGCTGCCACATCGCATCAGCCACGAAAAGCATCGTGGGTCTTCTGATAGGCATTGCCATCGATCAGAAGAAGATAGGCATCCTGGAAGACCTGGTGCCGCCAGATAACGGCTAGAGTCCTCTTTCTTTTTTGATGGTTTCGTAGGCTTCCTGGATCTTCTTGAACTTCTCCTCGGCGGCTTTCTGCACTTCAGGGCCAAGCGAGGCGACCTTGTCAGGATGGTTCTTCATGGCGAGCCTTCGATATGCGGTCTTCACCTCGTCATCAGTCGCTGAAGGCGTGATCTCAAGGACAGTATAAGCGGACTCGGTGGTCCGTACAAACATTGCAAGCACCGACTCCGCATCTGAAGACATGACACCGATTGCCGCTGCAATCGCCTGCAGGACGCTCCGCTCCTGTTCACATACGTTGCCATCGGCATTCGCAAGATCGGCGAGGTAGTGGAACAGCTGCAGCCTCTGGGAGTAGTTCATGTTGCTTGAGATCTGAGCTCCGACTGAATATATGTTGATATCCTTCGAGTTCAGCTCATTGAGCATTCGAATGGCCTCATCTTCGTACTGGAAACCGAAATTACGGCGGATGAACATCCGGACGTAATCCATCTCGGACTGCAGGAACTTCCCGTCAGCACGGATGACAGCTGACGAGAGGACGAGCAGGCTGGCAAGGAAACTGTTGCGCTGCTCTACGGCGCTGTACCCGCCTGTCCTGCCGTAAGACTGCTGTCCGTACGGAGCGGATGAATTCTGACTTCCCTCACCAGTTAATAATTTGATAGAGTTTATGCCCGATTCAACAAGCGATCCGAAGAAGATGCCCAGCAGCGCTCCAATCGGACCGCCGGAAGCCCAGCCCAATAAGCCGCCAATCCATTTAAGTGTACCCATAGCACTTACAAAGATAATGACTTTTAGCGATGTGGGACAATAAACAGCATTTCAACGAAGAATGAATTTGACCGGTAATTGGAATTGCGTTTTTAGAGGGACGCCGCGGAACGTGAAAGGGGTCCAGTCGGGAGACTGGTTCACCACACGGTTGGCCTCAGCGTTCAGCGACGTGTGAGCCCCCTTTAGCAGGATGGAACTCGGTTTCCCCTCCGGGGTGACAATTATATTGAACATGACAGTGCCTTCAATGCCCGCCGCCTGGCAATCAGGCGGATAGACTAACCGTTGATTGACCCATTTGGAGAAATCGTTGATATTTCCTCCGAGGAAAGTCACAGGAGTGAGGACCTCATCCTTGTCAACCGAGCCGATGACCTGCTCATCCTCAGTGCCGCTGCGCGACAGGTCAATGTCCACAATGAAGAAGAGTCCCATGCCGACCAGGTCGAACTTGTCGACATCCGCAGGCATAGGAGGGAACCACAGGTCAAATGTCTCGACATCGCCTTTGCTGACCTTGTGCTTTTTAGGCAGTTCGAACCTCTCCAGTTCCATAAGAACCGGAATCCCGTTGGCCCCTTTGAGAGGCAGGAACTTGTAGGAAGACTCCGCCGGATACATCAGACCGGCATAACCATAGATGATGAGATCGCTGCATCTGCCGCTCCTGGCATGTCTGTATTCAAAAGTCAGTTTGGTGTAGGCTTCATCTGTCTTGACTGCTGTGAGAACTATTTCGCTCTCGGCGCCATAGTCTTTGACTTCTCCCAAAACGACTCTTGAATAGGACGGATAAGACACTTCCCGCGCAGAGAGAACGGAGGTGATCATCAGAAGCAGAAAGACGAGATACTTGCTGCAATGTTTGTCTGTCATAGTTGCGTTGAATTGGTAATTACAACAAATATAGAAAAAATCGGCTATTTTATCTAAATTTGTAGATTGAACATGAACACGTTCGGGAACAATTTCAGAGTTAGCCTCTTCGGAGAATCCCACGGCAAGGCCGTCGGGGTCGTGATTGACGGTGTCAGGCCGGGCATGGACCTGTCCACCAGCGACTTCCATGACGACATCCTCCGCAGGAAGGCCGGCAGGACCGGCACCACCGCCAGGATAGAGGCGGACGAACCGGAGATTCTGAGCGGAGTCTTCGAAGGACGGACGACGGGAGCTCCGGTCGCCATCATATTCAGGAATGAAGAAGCCCGCAGCTCCGACTACGGCTCGCTCGAAGGCATCCCGCGTCCGGGACACGCCGACTTCACCGCCGGTGTCAAGTATCAGGGATTCAATGATCCCCGCGGGGGCGGCCAGTTCTCCGGCAGGCTCACCCTTCCCCTGGTCGCAGCCGGAACCGTGGCGAAGAAGATGTGCGGGGATATGACATTCAAGGCCGGACTGGTCGAGGTCGGAGGTGAGAAGGACAGCAGTCTCTGGGACAGCCTCCTCAAGGCTGCGGCAGAGGAAGGCGACTCCCTCGGAGGAATCGTCGGATGCACCGTCTCCAATGTACCCGCCGGACTCGGTGAGCCGTTCTTCGACCCGGTCGAATCATTGATCTCGCATGCGATGTTCTCCATCCCGGGAGTGCGCGGAGTCGAATTCGGCGACGGATTCGCAGCCGCAGGGATGAAAGGATCAGGACACAACGACACCTTCTGCAGGGACTCCCAGGGGAAAGTCACGACACTCACCAACGGGGCGGGAGGAGTCAACGGAGGGATAACCAACGGAGCCCCGATCGTTTTCAGAGTGGCCTTCAAGCCGACCTCCAGCATCCCGAAGGTACAGAGGACTCTGAATATGCTTACAGACCAGACCGTGGATCTGAGCGTCCGCGGCAGACACGATGTTTGCTTCGCACTGAGGACCCCGGTCGTCGTCGAAGCCATGTCGGCAATCGTGCTGGCGGATTTGCTTGCACGGAAATAATTGAGAGAATGGACATTAAAGAAGAAGACAAGATAATCGAAGGAATCACTCAGCAGGAGTACAAGGAGGGTTTCGTCACCGATCTGGACCAGGATTTCATCCCGAAGGGTCTCAACGAAGACATCATCCGCACGATCTCCCGGCTGAAGGAAGAGCCGGAGTGGCTCCTTGAGTTCCGCCTGGACGCCTTCAGGCGCTGGGAGAAGATGGAGATGCCCCGCTGGGCCCATCTGGACCTCCCCGAAATCGACTATCAGGACATAATCTACTACGCCGCACCGAAGAAGGATTCCGACAGGCCGAAGGAGATCGACCCGAAGCTCGAGGAGACTTTCGAGAAACTGGGCATCCCGGTACGCGAGAGAGAGGCTCTCGCAGGAGTCGTCGCTGTCGACGCCGTGTTCGACTCAGTTTCAGTGGCGACCACTTTCCGCAGCACCCTCGCCGAAAAAGGCATAATATTCTGCAGTTTCTCCGAAGCGGTCAAAGAGCATCCTGACATGGTCCGCAAGTACCTCGCCAGTGTGGTGCCTGTAGGTGACAACTACTTCGCCGCCCTCAACTCCGCAGTGTTCTCCGACGGCAGCTTCTGCTATATTCCAAAAGGCGTGAAATGCCCTATGGAGCTCTCCAGCTACTTCAGGATCAACGCTGCAGGCACCGGACAGTTCGAAAGGACGCTGATCGTCGCCGACGAAGGCAGCACCCTGAGCTACATGGAAGGCTGCACCGCACCGATGCGCGACGAGAACCAGCTCCACGCCGCCGTGGTCGAGATCATCGTCGAAAAGGATGCGGACGTCAAGTACTCCACTGTCCAGAACTGGTACCCGGGCGACGCCCAGGGCCGAGGCGGCATCCTCAACCTCGTGACCAAGAGAGGAATATGCAAGGGAAGCGGGGCGCACCTCAGCTGGACCCAGGTCGAGACCGGTTCGGCAATAACCTGGAAATACCCTTCCACCATCCTCAAGGGCGACTATTCGTCTTCCGAATTCTATTCGGTGGCCGTGACGAACAACTACCAGCAGGCAGACACTGGCACCAAGATGATCCACATCGGGAAAGGCACAAAGAGCAGGATCGTCAGCAAGGGCATCTCAGCCGGACACAGCCAGAACAGCTACAGGGGTCTGGTGAGGATGAACGCCGGGGCTCAGGGAGCCAGGAACCACTCCCAGTGCGACAGCCTGCTTATCGGTTCCGAGTGCGGAGCCCACACATTCCCTGAGATACGGAGCTTCAACCCGACAGCAATCGTCGAGCACGAAGCCACCACCTCGAAGATCAGCGAGGACCAGCTGTTCTACTGCAACCAGAGAGGGCTCAGTCCTGAGGATGCGGTGGGGCTCATCGTCAACGGCTACGCCCACGAAGTCCTCTCCAGGCTGCCGATGGAGTTCGCCGTCGAAGCCACCAAGCTTCTGCAAGTTTCACTCGAAGGATCAGTAGGATAGTGCCATGGACTGGATGAATTTCACACTCTTCACCCTGGGAGGCGACACACCGGTGCTCCTGATCGACCTGATCACATCTGTGCTGGGACTCACCTGCGTGTTCCTGGCCGGAAGAAACTCGAAATACAACTTCTGGGTCGGCTACCTCTACACAGCCGCCCTGTTCGTTATGTTCTTCAACAAGAACCTCTACGCAAGCCTTCTCCTCCAGCCGGTCTCGCTGGCGATCAACGTCCTGGGCCACTACCGCTGGACTCACCCGAAGGAAGAGGAGCAGAGCACCGAGGACAGTTCAGCCCTGAAGGTCTCGATGCTGACGAACGTCCAGAGAATCTTCGTCATCTTCTGCGTGCTGATGATAGCGGCCGTCTGGGGATGGCTGCTGGACACCATATTCCCAGAAGACCCTCACCCTTATCTCGACTCCTGCGTCACTGTGCTGATCCTGATGGCCCAGTTCCTCTCCGCACTGAAGAAGTGGGACTGCTGGATCGCATGGATGATAGTCAACGTCGCCCAGATAATCCTCCACATCTCGGTCGGCCATGTGTTCATGCCGTTCGTCTGTGCCCTCTACCTGGTCAACGGAATCTGGTCTCTCGTCAGCTGGAAGCAGAAATTCAACAAAAACGCCTGACATGAGACACACGAGCATATTCAGAAAATCCATCGCCGTCCTCGCGCTCGTCTGCAGCCTCTGCGCAGCGGCCTCCGCCGGAAGTCCGGACCCGAAGGCGCACCATCTTGTCCCGGACAAGAAGGTGATGAAGAAAAGCCCCTACAGGGGTACGGCCAGCTTCGGGAAGAGCATCGCCGTCTTCGGAGGGTCCCTTTCCGTCAACAAGGAGTCAGATGCAGCCAAGCAGATCTGGGCCGACCTCCTCGGAGCCGAGGTGACCACCTACGGCGTCGGCGGAGCGGGGTTCTCCATCGACCATGGCTACACTCTCCAGAAGCAGGTGGAAGAAGCCGGGATCCACGACATCTACATCCTCTGGGCCTCCACCAACGACTTCACCCACAACAGAGAGATCGGCACCTGGAAGGATTACACCTCCTGCGACGGTTTCGACGAATCGAAGCGTTCCACCCAGTGCGGAGGGATCAACTACTGCATCAAGACCATCCTCGAAAAGAACCCCGATGCGAAGATCCTGTTCTTCACCTCCCTGCGGTTCTTCAGCGCCGACTCCGGCCACAACCCATTCTCCGAAGTGCCGAACAAGACAGGACGGACCTTCGGCGAATATGTGCAGGCCCAGAAGGAGTGCTGCGCCTTCCAGGGCATTCCTGTCCTCGACCAGTACGGAATCCAGGGGGTCAATGAATATAACTTCGAGCGCTACTACCTGAAGGACCGTCTCCACATGAACCGGGAGGGCTACAGCAAGATCGGTCCGGTCCAGGCGGCATTCATAGCGACACATTGAAACAACTGAATATTAACACATTATCATAATGAGCGAAGTTCTGCTTGAAATACACAACCTCCACGCCAGCGTGGGCGACAAGGAAATCCTCAAAGGAATCGACCTGGTCATCCGCCAGGGTGAGATCCATGCGGTGATGGGCCCTAACGGGGCCGGAAAGAG
>JAKSJH010000093.1 GCA_024398315.1 Bacteroidales bacterium | reverse complement strand
AGGGCCGATCCGCTCCTGGGAACAGACCGGGATGCACGCCGAGGTGCAGAAGGGCCGTATTCGCTCCTGGGAACTGGGCGGGAAGGCCTTCGAGGTGTGGAAGGGGCCGATTCACTCCTGGGAACTGGAGTAACGGCTCAGAGGTACGGCAAAGCGGAATCACCGGGGGCAGTGGACAGCGGACAGATGCAGGGACAGCGGGCGGGCCGTTTCATGGACGGATGGCCAGACCGGGTGAAGTCGTGGAAGACGTAAACATATTCACATCATATTCAGAAGACATACTGAATATGGGTGACAGTCAAGCATTTAAAAACGAACTCCCCATGACAGGGCAGAGGGGATCAGAACATCTTCTTGCGGCGGAAGAAGAAGATGACGACGCCGACGGTGAGAAGCATGATGGCGGCGATGAAGAGCCAGGCCCACCACTTGTCCATGAAAGGCAGGGCGACGTTCATTCCGTAGAAACTGGCCACCAGTGTCGGAGGCATGAGCAGGACGGACACGAGTGTGAATATCTTCATGATGTTGTTCTGGTCCAGGTTGATGAGACCGACGACGGTGTCCTGGAGATATTCCAGCCTCTCGAAACTGAAATTAGTGTGATTGATCAGTGAAGTGATGTCCTGAAGGATCACGTTGAAGCGTCCCTGGAGCTCAGGAGGGTACTTGTCGCTCTTCATCAGGTTGCTGATGAGCCTCTGCTTGTCGACGATGTTCTCGCGGACTGTCATAGTGTTCTCCTGGAGCTGGTTGATGTCAATGAGGAACTCCTCGTTGATGTCCTCCTTCTGGTTGACCCTCTTGCCGAACTGGGCGATTTCCTTGGACATGAGCTCAATCATGTCGGCGTCAAGGTCGACTCGCTGGTCCATGATGGTGGCGAAGATCGAATAGCCGGTCGGGAAAAGATGCGGCATGGCATACAGGCGCCTCTGGATCTCGGTGAAGCTGCGCAGAGGGACTTCCCTCAAGGTAGTCAGACAGTTGCCAACGAATATGAAGGAGACAGCCTCCATCGAGTAGTCCTCCGGACCCGGCATCAGGAAGTTGGTGTTGGCGAATATGGCGTTCTCTGTCTCGGAGAAACGTGAAGAGCTCTCGATCTCCTCGGCCTGGGCACGGCTCTGGATCTCCTCGCCGAGGAAATGGTCAACGGTGTGCTTCTCTTCGCCCGATGGAGCGAGCATGTCGATCCAAAGCACCGCCTCACGGCTCATACCTGACAGATCCTTCTCGGTCTGCGACACTTGAAGCTTGCCGTTCTCTCTGTAGAAGATTGTAATCATCTCTCCAGCAGTTTTCCCGGACAGCGGTCCGGTAAGGTTCCACATCACGTTGACCCTGACATCTTGCTGAAACTCAACCGACAACCGGCACTCAGCAACTGAGTCAGTCTGCAAAAATAGACATTTTTTCTGAAAAACAAGTCCGTATGGGGAGAAAAGGGATGCGAAGGGCGGAAAAGCGGTCTTGTTTCAAGGGATTGCGGCCGCAATGACGGGAAAGGTCAGGGGGGGGTACGCAATGACGAGGGAAGGAGTACGTCATCCTGAGCTTGACTCAGGATCTCATGAGTGGAAAGGTCGGATCAGATGAGGCCGAGGAGTATGCCGAGGCCGATGAGGACAAGGACGGACCCCCCGACGATTTCTGCGGCCTTGCCGAATCTGCGGCCGATCATCTGACCGCCGAACATCCCGGCGATGACAGAAAGCATCGTCACAAGAAAGACGGCGACGAGGTCAGCACAGACCTGGACGGACTGGACCCGTCCCATGGAGAGACTGATTCCCACGGCGAAAGCGTCGATGCTGGTGGCCACTCCCCCGATGACCACGTTACGGACACCGTCAAGATTCCGGCTCTCCTCACCGCCCTTGAGGGCCTCAATGATCATCGATCCCCCGACATAGAGAAGGAGCAGGAAGCCTATCCAATGCGCCACCTTCTCGACCATGTTCACGAACAAGTCGCCGAACCCCCAGCCGAGGGCCATCAGACCAGTCTGGATCACCCCGAACCCCAGGGCGACAGGAAGGACTCTCCTCCAGGAGATGGTCTTGAGAGTGACGCTGGAGCATGAGGAGACTGCGAAACAGTCGGCACAGAGGGAGACGGCGAGCAGCACGGCCGTAATGATTGTCGTCATCATGGCTTGAATATCTGTCTGTTGACGATGGAACGTCCGAGGGTCAGTTCGTCGGCATATTCAAGGTCATCCCCGAATCCCAGTCCCCTGGCCAGAGACGATACCTTCACCCCGAACGATGCAATCTGACGGTAGATGTAGAAAGAAGTGGTCTCCCCTTCGACATCTCCGCTCAAAGCCAGAATCACTTCAACCTGAGGAGCTTCCGCATCTGACGAAAGGCCCTCGACCCTCCTGGTGAGCTGCTGGATGGTCAGATCGGAAGGCCCGATGCCGTCTATTGGAGAGATGATTCCGCCAAGAACATGGTAGACACCGTGGTACTGCCCCGTGTTCTCGATGCTCATCACGTCGCGGACATTCTCCACCACGCAGATGGTCCTGTGGTCCCGTGACTTGTCCGAGCAGATCGAACATGTCTCCTCATCGGAGATCATCATGCACTCCTTGCAGTAAAGAGTCTCGTCGCGGAGCCTGACAATCGACTCGGCGAAATGATGGACGTTCTCCTGCGGCTGCCTCAGCAGGTGCAGGGCGAGCCTCAGAGCGCTTCTCTTCCCTATCCCGGGGAGGGACCCTATGGCCTGGACGGCATCTTCAAGCAGATGGGACGGATACTTTTCTGAATACATTCTTCTTCGTGCGGTTGAAGCCGTTGCGCTTCACACCGAAAGGCAAAGTTAGCATCAGGACAACAAAAATCCAACCCCGGTTTCATCATTAGTGCGGAAATCCAAATGTAAAACTTGAGATATTGAATATTCTGCCAGCATCAACAGGCAAGTCTCACTGTCATGACGCAACGCCCGTTGACCACTCCTGTCAGGTAAGAGATGCCGTCGGAGAACATCCTTCTGAAAGTGATCCGGTCTCCGGCAGATGTTTCATGAATATAGTTCACAGTGACATCCCTCGGATGGATCATACCGCCATTGAGAGCTTCGCAGTCCATCGCCCACTTGAGATAGTTGATGTTGTTAGTATGACCGACTAAATCGGTGTCGGTATATTCAATAGTACGCACAACCTCCCCGCTGTCATATTCTCCTTGAGGTATCCTGATTATTTCAGCAGGCACGTCAAATGTGCATTCCCCGCACAGAGGTTCCAAGCTGTTGTTCCCCAGTATATGGTCGACGCGTGTCAACGCCCTGGTTTCCATATCAATCAGAACACATGAACTGGTGACCCTCACAAGTTCTCTCCCCGCAGTGTCCCTGATGCGGTAGTTCCTTATGAAATACGGACCGGACAAACCTTTGTGCCAGGTTTCCAGGATCACATCTTCGAACATTTCCGGAGCCCTTTCCACTATGAACCTGGCACGGCAGAGCACCCAGGCCAGCCCTCTGGCCGACATCTCCTTATCCCCAATGCCAAGTTCATCGCCCCCCTTGTAGGACAAGTCCTGAGCAACAGCAAGCGTCGATGCCGGAGACAATCTCCTGGAGCTGTCCGTCAGATAGCTCGGAATGGTGAATTCTTCAATCAGCTTCCCGGACTTTGTCCCCTGACCTGACGAGAAAGATGACGTTCTTTTCTCTGTCTCCCAAGCAACCGACGTATCATCAAGAGCACCGCAGCCGATGTCCTTCTTACCAAACAATATATTATTATCCATATCATTATCCTTTAATATTCCCACGACAGCACCGTTCCTGCCGCAACGACTTTTCTTGTTTCGTTTATCATATTATTATAACTTTGTCCAGCTATTGCCGGTATGATGAATGTTCCAAAATATTTCCTCAAAAAGAAGTTCCTGCTCGACACGGTGGCACTGAACACAGTCTTTTCCATGGCTTTTCTCGCAGTGTACCAGCCCTTTTCGCAGACCTTCTGGCTTGGGGTGACACCTGTAAACATACTGCTCTGCTCCATTGCGTTCTATGTCTGCTGCATCGCTTTCCTGCTGGTAAGCAAGGAGTGTTTCTTCCGCTATGAGTCTGTCAAAGAGGAACTTCCACTCAGGACGCTTGTGTTCTGGATGCTTTGTGAATTCACAGTGATAGCAGTCATCTATCTTGCATTCACCTTTGCCCTGGGGTACTCCCTGAACTCCAGCCTGCCCGAGCTTCTCATCCGCACGACCGGCTGCGTGGCCCTGATATTGTCCATACCGATGATACCGACAGTCCTTTATGCCAGGACAAAGGACGACCAGGAGGAGATCAGGATACTCAAGCTCAACCAGGCCGCAGATGCCAGAAGAGTCGAAGGAACGGATCTGATAAACCTTTTCGACCACTCCGGAGTGCTTAAGATCACTGCATCTCAGGATGACATCTACTTCATCGAATCCCAGGACAACTATGTCTGCATCCATTACCTCATTGGTGACCGTATGGAGAACTACATGCTCCGCAGCAGCACCCAGGAAGTGGAGAAGGCTCTGAAAGGAACCGGCATAATCCGCTGTCACAGGTCCTACCTGGTGAACATCAACAGGATCAAGGTCCTCAAGCACGACAAGGGACGGGCCGTCATTGTGATGGAAGACGCTGCCGGTTCCGAGATTCCGGTGTCCAGGGGCTATTACAAAGAACTGCTAGATGTCCTGGTCCCGGGGAAGATTGTCAAGAATACAAGAACCTCTTGATGCTTCCCTTGGGAGTCTTGACAAATGGTTCATGCATGATCTCGAATGTGCTTACCGCTGAATAGGCGGGTATGCTTTCGTTCAGCTTTTTCCGATTGCCCTCCATAATGCTCTGAAGAGAGGCGGCATCCATGTCTTCAACCCCTTCCGCATTACGGTCCGGGACAATGATGGCATGCAACGCGCTGCCCCGCTGGACAACGACCGATTCAGCCACATACGGAAGACCGTTCAGCACAGCCTCGATCTCCTCGGGGAATATGTTCTGCCCGTTTTCCGAAAGAATCATGTTCTTGCACCGGCCGGAGATGAAAAGGGTTCTGTCTGCATCCATGATTCCGATGTCTCCTGTCCGTAACCAGCCGTCATCCGTGAATGCAGCGGAAGTGGCTTCGGGATTGTTGTAATATCCCTTGAAGACACAGTCGCCCTTGACCTGAATCTCGCCTGGAACATGAAGCGGGTCGGGGGACGCTATCCTTACCTGCAGGCTTTCCACATATTCACCGCAGGAACGGCTCTTGTAGCTCCCGATCTTTCCGGCTGCTATGAGCGGCGCACATTCCGTCATTCCGTACCCCGTGATGAACGGCATGCCGATCTTGAACACAAGGAGGGATTCTATTTCCGGAGGTATTGCGGCTCCGCCCGTAGCGAAGGCCTCGATTTTTCCGCCGAGCGCTGACAGGACCTTGCTGCGTAGCATGGCACAATAGCCAGGGTTGTCCTTCCAGTGACCGAGCTTTTCCTTTCCTTCCCCGCTCCTGATTTCAGCGCCGACGGCGTATTCCACGAACTTTGACAGGATAAGCGGTACGGCCAGGAAAATCCTCGGCCGGTATTCCTGCATTATCCCGCTTACATTTGAAGGGACCGGCGGCCTGCCTAAGATGATTGTGTGCATTCCGAGACACAGCGGAACGATGCAGTCGCACATCAGGCCGAAGATGTGGGCGAAAGGAAGCACGCTGACATAGTTCTCTCCTTCTCTATATGGGAAGAGTCCAGGTATCGTTTCAACATTCCAGCTGAAGTTCCTGACCGTGATCATCACGCCCTTCGGGTTGCCTGTCGAACCGGACGTGTACATCAGTGAACACAGGTCATCCATTGAGGGGGCATCATAGGAGACATCGTCCGGCGACATTCCGTCCGGATGGCGGTGCATGTACAGTTTTTCGAGGTCTGCAGAAAGAGTTGCAAGATTTCCGTCAGATACAAGGATTCCGAACGAGTCGATGTCAGCGACAGCCGGAATGCCGGAAACATCATGGGGAGACATCGTTTCGAAAATGCTTCTCTCTGTGTACAGTATCCTGCTTCCGGAATGGATGGCAAGGCTTGCGACGTCGTGAGGCATGAATCCGCTGAAGAGCTCGACAGGCACATAGCCTCCTGTGACAGCGGCCCAGAACAGCACGGACCAGTTGCTGCTGCTCCTGGAACAGATAGCGATCCTGTCACCTTTAACGAATCCGGCTTCTTTCCACAGAATATGGAGTTTCTCGATCTTTTCAGCCATCTCACCGTAAGTGATGTCCGATTTCTCATAATCGGAAAGGGCGAGAGAGTTCCAGTGCAGTTTCACTGAACGCTCGAAACTTTTAATGAAATTCTTCATGATCATTTTGCCTCAAGTTTGTCCACAAGATAATCCATGACGTCCCCAATCGTGTTGAATCGTTGGGTATCGGTATCAGGGATGGATATCCCGAAGGTCTTCTCCACCTCCATCACCATCTCGACAAGATCCAGGGAGTCGCATCCGAGATCAGTAGTGAAATTGGAGTTCGAAGTAATGTCTTCACGATCGACACCGAACTTGGCAGAGACCATTCCAATGGTCATCTCCTTGATTTCTTCTTTCGAAAAATTCTTTTCCATAAACAAATGCGGTTTTGGTTCTACGCCGGCAAATGTATGCATTCCGCCGAGATAAATCACTGATTATCAGGCAGCATGTGGCGAATCGTCAAGGGGTGTTGGCGAATGGATGGACAATGTGGCGACTATCTTCCGGCCCTGTAGGCATAGTCCCAGAATTCATACTCGAACCTGGTGCCTTCACAGAACTGTCTTGTCATTTCGGACCTGGTCACCTCATCCGTACCGGCGGCATAACCGTCAATCAGCGACAGGACCTCCTCTACGGCAGCAGAAAAATCCTCGTTACCATATTCGTCTATCCATTCGAAATAGGGATTGCCTTCAGTCACGGCTTTGTTCCGGATGTGCTTTCCGACTTCGTTGTAGATCCAGATGCACGGAAGCAGTGAAGCGAATGCAATTTCCTTGCACCCGGTACGGATTGCAGCTTCGGTGTGCGCATTGTACTCTGCAGTGACCCTGGACGGAGAAGCTGATGCATCCACACCGAATCTGGCAATCATCAGCTGGTGCATCGCCTTCTCGCCCTCAAGGCCGGCTTTCGCGAAGTCAGAGAACATTTTCTTCTGTGAAGGATCTTCAATCATATCGGCGAAAGCGAACATCTGACGGCCATAGTTGCCAAGATACAACTCGTCCTGGGCAATATACCGTCTGAACCTTTCGATTGAAAGGGTGCCATCAGCCAGTTCTATAATGAAGGGGTGACCGATAATTTCGGCGTAGATGCCGGAAGCCTCGGCCCAGGCTTCTTCTGTCCATTTTTTCATATAAAAATTCCTTACGGCGGTATGAACCGCATCAAGTTCTACGGGTTTCTCTCAACAGGTATTTCCTGTACCCCGATTTCTATGCAAATATAGCGAAAAAATGATTATCTTTACTGAATACATAAAACATCACGACAATGAAAAGGAATCTCATCATCGCAGCAGCGCTCATGATCGTCTGCTGCCTCAGCGCCAAGGCTCAGCAGCAGGAATGGCCGAACTACGCCAGATATGCACAGAACAACAAGGAAATACTCGAAGCCCAGAAGAACGGAGCGAAGAAACCGCTCGCAGTCCTCATGGGAGACTCCATCACCGACGGCTGGTACGCCCAGGACCCTCAGTTCTTCAAGGACAACAACCTGGTGGGCCGCGGAATCAGCGGCCAATGCACCGCGCACATGCTGGCAAGGTTCCGCCGCGACGTGATCGACCTTCAGCCGAAATATGTCGCAATCCTCGCGGGCACCAACGACATCGCCCTCAACAACGGATTTTCCAGCAAGGAGAACGCACTCGGCAACATCATCTCGATGGTCGAACTCGCCAGGGCCAACAAGATAAAGGTCATCCTCTGCTCCACCACCCCGTCCGACCATTTCGGATGGAGACCGGAGGTGAAGGACGCCCTCGACCAGATCAACTGGCTCAACCAGAAAGTTGAGGAATATGCGAAGGCGAACCACATCCCGTTCGTCAACTACGCAGCGGCCCTTGCAGACAGGAACGGAGCCACCAATCCTGAATATTCAGGCGACTCCGTCCACCCTAACATCAAGGGCTACAAGGTGATGGAAGCCCTGCTGATGAAGGTTCTGAAATAGCATATTCACACAACGACATATTCATAGACAATGGACAGAAGGAACTTTTTGAGAAACTCCATCATGGGCGCCGGATCGATAGTGCTGGCATCGGCAGGACTGGCCTCATGCGCGAATGACAAGGACAAGCATATTCCCACAGCAGTTGACAAGAAGACAGGGATGACCCTCAGGCGACTTGGAAAGACAGGTCTGATGGTCAGTGAGATAGGCCTCGGCGGCGAATGGCTGGAAAGGCACAATGCGGAGGAATGCCGCGACGTGGTGCTCAAGTGCCAGGAGAAAGGGATCAACATCCTCGACGTCTGGATGTCCGAGCCTAACGTCCGCACCAACCTCGGCAATGCGATCAAGGGGAACCGCGAGAAATGGTACATCCAGGGTCACATAGGCTCCACCTGGCAGGACGGGCAGTATGTCCGCACCCGCGAGATGGACAAGGTAGTGCCGGCCTTCGAGGACCTTCTCGAAAGACTGCAGACCAAGTACGTCGACCTCGGCATGATCCACTATGTGGACACCCTCGAGGAATGGAACTCCATCATCAACGGAGAGTTCTATGAATATGTCCTCAAGCTGAAGAAGAAAGGCAGGATCCGCCACATCGGACTCAGCACCCACAACGTCACCGTAGCCCAGACCGTTGCTGAGAGCGGCCTTGTCGAGATGATCATGTTCAGCCTCAATCCGGCCTACGACATGCTTCCTTCGAATGTAGGAATATGGGACGGTGACTTCTCACAGGCGTCCGACGGAATCAATCCGGAAAGGGCCCGTCTGTACCAGACCTGCGAGACCAACGACATCGGTCTGACGGTTATGAAGGGGTTTGCGGGAGGACGTCTCTTCGACCCGCAGCTGTCTCCGTTCGGAGTCGCCCTGACTCCTGTCCAGTGCATCCACTATGCGCTCACAAGACCCGGAGTCGGGTCCATCCTCGTCGGCTGTGAAACCGTCGACCAGGTCCTTGAAGCAGTCTCCTACGAGACCGCCGACGACAAAGCCAAGGACTACGCCTCCGTCCTCGCCAGCGCTCCGGCCCACGCCTACGGCGGCCAGTGCACCTACTGCGGACACTGCAAGCCATGCAGCGCAGGAATCGACATCGCGATGGTCAACAAGCTCACCGACCTCGCCCTGATGCACAAGGACGAGATTCCGTCCTCAGTCCTGGACCACTACAAAGTCCTCGAATTACACGCCTCCGACTGCACCGAATGCGCCCGCTGTGAAACCCGCTGCCCGTTCAGCGTCTCCGTCATCGGAAAAATGAAACAGGCCAAGGAACTCTTCGGCTACTAGCCGTCTTCCCCGACCCGTCCATCACCGCATCTGGCCCGCCCCCGCCCCGTCATTGCGGACACAATCGCCGGCATTGCGGAGCCGGGTCTTGCCATTGCCTGACTTAGAATGCCGCAGGCATTGCGG
>JAKSJH010000092.1 GCA_024398315.1 Bacteroidales bacterium | reverse complement strand
TCCGTGCGGAAGGTGTGCGAATTTGCGTTACACCTTCCGCAGGTTTTATCTCTTAAACACTAATTATCGACATGTTGCAAAATATAGATGCGGAAGGTGTGCCAAAAAACGCACACCTTCCGCAGTGCTGGGAAAACTGATGATGCTGATCTTTCATCAACCGCCAATCACGAAGAAGGCAAGAGTTGAACAATCAATAAGTCATCACAGAAAATGCGGAGCAACGAATCGTTTCAGCGCTCCCGAAACAGGCCATCTACCACGACACCGGAGCAACGAATCGTTTAAGCGCTCCTGAAACAGGCCACAGATGGCTGATAACCGTTTTCGAATCTGACTATAGTATCGTGACCCACCGAGTGTTCAGATGGAAGTACGAGGAGATTATTTCCGTGCGGAAGGTGTGCGAATTTGCGTTACACCTTCCGCAGGTTTTATCTCTTAAACACTAATTATCGACATGTTGCAAAATATAGATGCGGAAGGTGTGCCAAAAAACGCACACCTTCCGCAGTGCTGGGAAAAACTGATGATGCCGATCTTGCATCAAGCAACGGCACAGAGAAACCGACAGTTCAATATTGATTGTACAGATGGGCAGGAGCGGAATAGAAAAAAGCCGCATGCAGATTCAGGTCTGCATGCGGCTGGTTCTGTCGTAATGAGTATGCGGGCTACCTGACCTGACCGGTGTAGGACATCAGGGAGCGGCTGCTGCACTTGACCGTTATGTCGACCTTGCCGTTGGTGTGGACGGTCACCACGAATGAAGCCTTCTCCTTGCCGACGGTCATGGCATCGAAGAACAGATGGTAACGGCCCTTGTCAGCCTTGCTGAAATCCTCGGTCACTTCGATAGGAGACTTCTCGAAGACATAGCTGACATCGTCACCGCTGAAGAGGCTGTTGAAGGCATCGCCAAAGAAAGGAAGCCTTCCGTCGATAGTGTTATCCTTGAGAGTGATGTAGCATGCGCCTCTTGGGTACTGGGTGTTGCCCTTGACCGGCTGGATTGAGATGATGTCAACTACCATGTCATGGGTTTGGGCAGCCTTGACATATCTGGCCTGCTGGGCAGGATCTACTGATGTGGTGGCACCGCATGAAATGAGTACCATCATCATTGCGAAAAATGCAGCGAATCTTGTTTTCATACCTAAATAAATTGTGTTTCTCCAAAATTAAGAAAAAAGTTCCGAATTATGAAGCTATTTTGAAATGGTTGATTAAACTGGTAATAGAAGTATTTGAGGATGAATTATATCTTGAGGTAGCAGTAGCAGAAGAAGGAGAAGGAGAAGAAGAGGAAGATCAGTAGCTATGTTACTTGTTAAAGAGGAAACTCAGACCAAAAAGATTCATAAGAATTCGTTCTTGCCCTCACGGGGGCGTCAGCTTAACTGTGGGGGACTCTCACTTTTCAGCAATATTGCAGTCATAGCCGAGCGAACGGACGGTCGAAACCACCAGTTCCGGAGGCACCGCCCCCTCGACTCTGGCCGTACCGGACGCCAGATCGACGCTGACGGAGATGGCACCTGGCAGGGTTTCCAGATGGGACTGCACGCTCGCGACACAATGACTGCAGGCCATCCCTCTGACTGAATATTCAGTAACGGCCGGACCTGCATTGCAAGTCGTTCGGCTGCCGTGGCAACTGTCGTTGCAACTGTCGTTGCAGCCGTCGTTGCAGCTGTCGTTGCAGCCGTCTTGGCAACTGCCGTGGCAACTGTCGTGGCAACTGTCGTGGCAGCTATTGTTGCAACTGCCGTGGCAACTGTCGTGGCAGCTGTCCCTGCGGCCCAGTCCGAACCTCACGAAAAGAGCCCTGGCAATCAGACAGACGAGGATGACGGATGACGCGGCCTGCCACCAAGGAACGGACGCGGACACCCCGCCATGGCAGCAGGCTCCCCCTTCGGATGCCATAGGAAGTGCGAACCACTCAGCAGGCAGGAACATGTCAGTCAGAACTCCGAAAAAGACCGCCCCCAGCACGATGGAGACAAGATAGACGATCAGGTTCTTCTTGCCGAGAGTCTTGCCGAGCACGAGGATCGAGGCCACATTGGTCGCAGGTCCCGCCATCAGGAAGACCAGAGCCGCTCCAGGACTCAGACCTTTGAGCATCAGAGCGGCGGCTATCGGGATGGAGCCCGTCGCACAGACGTACATCGGTGCCGCCACTAGAAGGATCAGGAAGAGGTTGAGGATGTAGCTGTGTGAATATGAGACAAAGAAGTCATCCGGCACAAGCACTGTGATCAGTGAGGCCACGACCAGACCGATGAAAAGCCATAGTCCGATGTCCTCCATCATTTCGAAGAATCCGTAGCGGAGAGTCTCCCGGCATCTGGCAGCAAAGCCTTCAGGTGGTTCCTGGGCAGCGGGGACGGTTTCTGTGCGTTCATCACTGCCATCCTTGTCGACCGCTCCGGCCGCAAGGCCGCCGAACAGGCCGGTGACCATCGCCACCAGAGGTCTGAGGACAGCGAAAGGAAGTCCCAGGACCGACCAGGTGGCCGCAATGGAGTCCACTCCGGTCTGCGGGGTGGAGATCAGGAAGGCTGTCGTGGATGCCTTCGAAGCGCCCCGGCGCCGGATGGAGACCGCCGTCGGAATCACTCCGCAGGAGCACAGTGGAAGAGGTACTCCGATGGCAATGCTTAGAAGAACGCTCTTCAAGCCATTGCCGGACAGCCATTTTCCATAGAGCTTCCCCGGAACGAAAGAGTGCAGAAGGCCTGCGACCAGGAATCCGAGGAGAAGGAACGGAGCCATCTCCTCAAGAAGGAATAAGAATGATGAAAGAAAACCCTGCATGTTTACAATGGAGCGTCATTGAAACGAAAGAGCTCCTCGGTCAGCAAAGATAAAGAGAAAAGAACTATATTTGTACATTCAGTTACTGTTTTGGCGAACAAGTCAGGAATATTCAGACATAATATTCAGAACAGACCAAGTCAGTATTCGGAATATACCAATATGGCGGACAAGGACAAGTGGAAATATTCAGAAGGATTTCTAGTCGGAGCTGTTCTGTTCATCGCCGGCGTCCTGATCCAGGCTCTGGCCGGTCCCGTGCGGTGGACGGCTGTCGCCATGCCCTTGAATCTGCTGATCCTGGCATCGTGGGCCGTCCTGCTGGGCGTCCTCTTCCTGCTGCGGAAGAAGCACGGATGGATCAGATGGATGATGAGGCTGGACTCTGCCGTCCCGGCTGTCGGATGGTGCATCGTCCTCACCCTGGTGCTGGGGATAACAGCCTGGAACCTTCTCAGTTTCTGGGGGTTCGTCCTTGAATATGCCTGGCTGGCCACCATCATAGCCCTCACCTGCATCAACCACATCGCGCATTTCTCCATCAGGGAGATTCCGTTCCTGCTGAACCATCTGGGGATTGTGGCGGCCCTTGTCGCCGGTTCCCTGGGGGCCGCCGACATAGTCAAGTGCGACATCACGCTGAAGAACGGAGAAAAGACGGATTCTCCTATCGGAATAGAGCTAAGGTCCTTCCACATGGACACCTATCCGCCGGAGCTGGCCCTTGATGGCGAAGGGAAGAACAACGGGACACTGGCCCTGGGAGAAGCGTCCGAAGCAGTGACCGGTGACTGGAAGGTCGCCGTTCTGCAGCATATTCCTGACGCCGCTCCGATCCCCCCATCGGAAGGAGACGGCTATCGGGCATGGTTCAACTCGGGTGCCTGCACGGCGGTTCTGGTCCAGGTCACGAACGGTGCAGATTCAGTCTCAGGCTGGGTCACGTGCGGCAGTCACATATTCAGTCCTGCAGAACTTCCGCTGCCTGACGGGTCAGTCCTTTCCATGAAGCCGCTCCAGAGCAAAGGCTTCTCCTCGGACATCAGCGTTACGACGCCGGAAGGACTGGCGGCGGACGACATCATTGAAGTCAACAGGCCGATGAAGATAGGCCACTGGAGAATATACCAGAAGGGATATGATGTCTGGAAAGGCCGCTGGAGCGACTCCAGCACGCTTCAGGTCATCAGGGATCCTTGGCAGTGGCTGCTTGACCTGGGAATATACATGCTTCTCGCCGGGGCGGTTCTCAATGTCCTGATGGCGGCCGGGAAGAAAAAGGAGGTGAGGAGATGACAGGCTGGAACATGTTCCCGTGCTTCGCGCTTCCGTTCATGCTTCTATGGGCCGGAGGTGCTGCCGTGGCCTGGAAGGGATGGAGGAAGGCGGCGCTGACTCTGACCGTCTCGGGGACAGTCCTTTGTTTCGCCTTCATTCTGATGATGTGGCTCTCCGATGGTGTCCCTCCCCTCAGGACGATGGGACACACCCGTCTCTGGTACGCTTTCTTCCTGCCCGTCATCGGCACGATGGTCTATGTGCGGTGGGGGTACAGGTGGATCCTTTCGTTCTCAACCATGATGGCGGTGATGTTCACCTGCATCAACCTTTTCAAGCCGGAAATCCATTCCCAGGCCCTCGTGCCTGCTCTTCAGAGTCCTTGGTTCGCGCCTCACGTGATAGTCTACATGTTCTCCTACGCTCTTCTGGGAGCCGCCGCCATCATGGCGGTCTACATCCTTGTCCGCAACGGAAAGGAGAATGACAGCGACTACGAGACCTGTGACAATCTGGTGCGCACCGGCCTTGCGTTCCTGACTTTCGGGATGCTGTTCGGTGCCTTGTGGGCGAAGCAGGCCTGGGGGATGTGCTGGTCCTGGGACCCGAAGGAGACATGGGCTGCCACCACCTGGTTCATGTACCTGTACTATCTGCATCTCAGGAAATCGGATCCCGATGCTCACAGAAAGGCCATGTGGGTGATTCTGGCATCGTTCTGCTGCCTGCAGATGTGCTGGTGGGGCATCTCCTACCTTCCTTCCGCCAGAGGGCGCAGCGTCCACGTCTACTAGGAGATGCCGGATCAGGTCCGGCATGACGGACAGGGGATGCCGGGTCCGGCATGACGGACAAGAGGATGGCCTCTGGAGTCACGAAGACTCCGGAGGCCATCCGCATGATATGCCGTCCCGAAGGACAGTCAGATTCTAGTTGGCAGGGGTCCAGTCAAGGATAGTCTTGGCCTTGGTGCTGTAGTCCTGGAAGTAGTAGCAGCTTGAAGGCATGGTGCCCGTGTAGTGGAGTTCCTTGCCGTCAGCGGTGGTAGCTGTCAGGTTGAAGGTGACAGCATTGTCAGCGAAGGTGACGGAACCGCCTGAGATGACGGCTGCAGTGCCGGTGTAGCTGTTCTTGATGGTCTTGTAGCTTGAAGACTTGACATTGCAGATGCAGTTCTTGGCCTTGCCTTCAGCGTCATTTGGAGAATCAGCGGCCCACTCGTAAGTGCCGGCAGGAATAGGAGTGTTGCAGTACCTTCCGGAGAAGTTCTTGACATACTCGTAAGGCTCGGCGGTCTGGATGATCATCTGGACTGAGAAGACACCGTTGACACCGGATGACCAACCGGTCATGTAGACATTGCCACCGTTCTCATAGCCGTCGCCGTACCATCTTCCGCTGTAGGCGGCCTGAGGGAAAGCATAGGTGAATTCCTGGTCGACATCCTCGACAGGCTCCTGATGGTTGTCCTCAAGATAGACATTGACATTCTCGAACTTGTAGGAATATGAAGTCTCGTCGCCGTAGACCTGCTCCCAGGTTGCCTCGTCATACCAGTACTCCTTGACCTTGATGTTGACATCGAAGGTGTAGGTACCCTCGACACTGCCCTTGCTGATCTCGACGGTACCGCCGGTCTGCTCGTAGTTCTTGTAGGCACTGGTGTATTCCTGCCAGTCCTCGTCCCAGACTGACTCGTAATCAGAGTAGCAGGAAGCGAATACAGATGAATTCTCAGGATAGGAATTGATACCGTTGACATAAGGGAGGTCAGCAACCGTCTTGGCATCCTCGCCGACGAGGTTGTACTTGCCGGTAGGGATGGTTGTTCCATCATAGGAAGCTGCAGCATAGACGTTGAAAGTGAGGCTGTAGAAGAAAGGATCGCCTTCCTTGGCTGGAGCGCTAGGATGGAGGGTGATGGAGTAGTACTTCTGCTTGCTGGCGAAGTGGGTGTAGTAGTCACCGTAGTAACTTGCATAGGCGACTGCACCGACGTTCTCATTGGTGACGTCAGTCTTCTTGCCGCTGAATGAATATGTACGGGTGTTCTCCTTGGTGTCCATGAGCTGGGCGGAGACTTCAAGATTCTCACCGGATTCGGTGATGGTGACAAGACCGTCGGCGACAAGGATTTCAGCGTCGTCCTCGATGATGGTGGTGTAGTACTTGGTGTAACCTTCCGCTGGCTTGATGGAGAAAGTGCCAGCGGCATGGTCCGCGCCACCGTCGACTACATATTCACCAGGAAGGGAGTTGTCCTCGGCATTGACAGCAAGGACGACCTTGCCTTTGGAGGTATTGAATGTGAGGACATATTCATCAAAGTCGGTCGGAGCATAGTTCACGTCGTCGTAAGGCATCATTGCTGATCCGGTGTAAACGATTGACTCAAGAGCCATTGCGTTCTCGGAAGCAGCCTGGTTGATCTTCACGGCGTTGACTGAACCGTCAGCGGCGGTGATGGAGACATTGCCTGTACGAGGCTCGATGCTGGCGTTTGCCTTGATGTTGAGGGTGACGGTCTTGGTGGAAGGAGCAGCCTTGGTGCTGAGGACAGTGATCCAGTCTACGTCAGAAGCAGCCTCGAAAGCCTGGTTGGCGGTGACAGCGACCTCGATGACCTGAGCGTCAGCGCTGAGGACAACCTCAGAAGCAGCGCCGAAGACCTCTACGAAAGCCTGCTCGACATTCCACTTGGTGGTCTTGGTGCCGGCCTTGAGGGTAAGGGTGGCGTTACGGGTTGCGTAAGTGTCGTTGGCAGCGAAAGAGACACTGACCTTGGCGTCTCCGGCCTCACCTGAAGCAGGATCGACAGTTACCCAGTCAGCGCTGGAAGTCATCTCCCAAGCCTGGTTGGTGGTGAAAGCGATGGTCTGCTGCTGAGCGGCAGCGGACGCAACGATCGTGGTTGAGGAGACCTCGATGGAATCCTCAGGAGTCTCCTCAGAGCAAGCAGCAAAAGCAAATACGGCTGCAAGGATTGCGAGACCTTTGATAATGTTCGTTTTCATGATGTAATTAATATAAGTGAACAATAATTAACGCATTGTGGAAGTCACTGCCGTAATCTCGCCGAAGCCTCCGTAGGTACCGTTGTCCTTGAAGGCGTTGAACATGCCCGTAGAGACATTGAACGGCTTGAGATAGACCTTGCCCTCCCCTGTCTCAGGGTTGTAGGTGGTGATGATCACCTGCAGCCTGTGGGTGGTCTTGAGGGTGAATTCGTAGGAGTAGTACTGACGGGTCCCCCACCAGGCCTGGGTGTACTGGTAGATGTGGGTGATCTTCTCCTTCTTGCTGTCAGGAGACCAGCTGATGGCCTTGGTCGTAAACTTGTCGGAGGTCAGCAAAGATGAGTAGATCTTGTCCGGAGTGGCGTAGAAGAAGACATTGGTATTGTCGCAGAAAGCGTAGGAGACAGCCTTGTCAATGTCCTCACCGGAGAGTTCATAGGTCTTCGCAGCCTTGCTCTGACCATCGTTCATGATGACAGCATAGTAGTCAGAAGCAGGACCGCGGAGGATGAATATGTTGTCGAAGTTCACCTCTCCGGCAGCGACGCTGGTCTTGTCCGCAAGGAAAGAGGACTCCGGAGTATGCGCACCGGAGATCTCAACCAGGGAGCTGGAGTGAAGGGTCCAGGACTGATTGCCATAGAACTTCTTGGCTTGCTGGTCGAAGACGGCCACGCCGCCCTGGACTGCAGTCACTGCGCTGAAATTCTCAGGAGTGAATCCGGCAGGATCCGCCATAGGAGAAGGTACGGGCATGAACTGATGGTCAAGCACGCTGCCGCAGGTGGTAAGACGGCCGTTGGTGATCATCTGGCAGGAGACTCCTCCGGAATTCTTGGCGTAGGTGACGATGTACTCGTCAGCCGGGTAGCCCATGTAGTTCTCACCGTCCATCCTGATGACGGAATAGTTGGTCGGATTGAGCGAGTAGAGATGCTTGTCGGTACCGATCAGGATGAGATTCTCGTTGTAGGAGCTGGCAGGGACAGCCGAAAGATTAGTGCCGGTGGTTGACTCGAGAGCCTGGATCCTGCCCTGGATTCCCTCAGGATTGAGGATTCCGAAGATGTCGCGGGTGATGTGAGGCGAAGCGGCCGAATAGCCATAGGTGACCTCGGGAGCGCTGATGAGATCCAGCTCGGAAGTCGCGCCGCCGTCACGGGTGTGACCAATCAGAAGACCCTCGCCCAGGGAACTGGTCACATATATGACCCAGGACTTGACCTTGACATAGCCTGTGTTCTTGTTGGTCACCGTGAGGGAAAGGATGTACGGAGTGTTGGAGGCGGTCTGGTTGACCTTGAACTCCACCTCGCCGGTCTCGCTCAGAAGAGCCCTGGCCCTGTAGGAATCAGGGGTCATGTCTATCTCCCAGAGATAGGACAGATCAGCATCATCAGTGCCTTCCTGATGGGCCTCAGCCGTCATACTGTACATGTCGCCGAACGCAAGACTCAGAGTGTCAGCCGTTTCCGAAGCAGTGATCTCAATGTCGGGATATTCAAACTCGGATGGAGTACTGAGGTCCTCGTAGCAGGAAGCGGCGAGGAAGGCTGCGCAGAGGACTGTGAATATATTCAGAAATAATCTTTTCATCGTCAATTGGAGTTGATTGTCGAAAGAATCGTCGGAATCCTGTCAGGCTTGACACCCTGCCCGACTGGAGTCTGGTAGTTGGTGTAGGTCTCGAAGTCGTCGCTGTGCATGTAAGGATCGTCCGGATGAGCAGCATCGTGAGCCTTGACGAACTCGTAGAACTGACCCGCCTGGGCGTACCACCATGTGAGGACACGGTAGTCGGTGTCAGGATCGTTCTTCGCGCCGTTGGAATAGCCGGAATGCTCGATCTCCTCGCCGAGCACCTCGACGAGGAGCTTATGATAGGCCTTGCTGTAGCACGGGCCGAAGAAGTAGTACCAGGACTGCCATGCCCATGCGTTGCTCGGCCTCATGTACTCGTCGCTCCAGGTGACACGGCAGACATTGGCTTCGCTGACAAGATGCTGGAAGTCAGCTCCCGTACGGATGGCCAGCGTCGTGACCTTTGTCGGATTATCGATAGTCACCATCTTCACATCGATGACTATCCTTCCGGACAGTTCGCCGGCAGGGACAACAGCCTCGACAATCTCGAAATCAGAACCCTGTACAGCGTTGTTGTAGCTTGAATCGACGACCTCGACCTTGATCTGGCGGTCATGGTCACAGACCGGTCCGAAGAGGTCGAGCTTGATCTTAAGGCTGATCCGGGATTCGGTCTCGCCGCGGAGGGAGAACTGCTCGGACTTGTGCTGGAACTTTACAGCGGAATCGGCCAGGTCATAGACAGGGATGTCCTCCTGGGTGCAGGAGAGACAGATGATGGCGAGCAGAGCCGCAGCTATATTATATGAAAATGTCTTTCTCATGGCTTCTAAAGTTCTTGTTTACGACCGTAGTCAGTCTCAGCGTCAGGATAAGGGAAAATCAGCTGGTTGTCCATGGTTTCGTTCTTGATACCCGTATAATTGTAGATACCCCGGCGGAAAAGGGTAATAGGACCGCCGTCGATGATATTGTTCCAGTGTCTACGCCAGAAGAC
>JAKSJH010000091.1 GCA_024398315.1 Bacteroidales bacterium | reverse complement strand
TCGGAAGCAGGAGCATCAGCCGCAACTTCCTGCGCCACGAGGAGCTCAAGGCCGGCAGGAATCTCTCATTCAGGATGAGCGGAACCCCGGACAAGACCAGAGGAACCGGAGAAGGTGACGCCCCATATTCATTCTCATCAGACAGACAATAACCACAATAATTAATTGCAAAATGAAAAGAACTCTTATCGCAGCAGCCCTGATGGTGTTCGCAGGCGCTTTCACAGCCAATGCCCAGACCAACGTCCAGACTTTCTATGATTTCGGAAAGGACAGGAAGTATGTAACAACCACCTTCGAGATGTTCAAGGGTGACCAGTATGGAGACACCTTCTTCTTCATCGACCACTACTACACAACGAAGGCCAACCGTGACGCCAACCTTGCCAGCGCAACCAACGGTACCTATTTCGAGATCGAGCGCGGCATCAACTTCTGGCAGGATTCCTCATGGAAGAACTTCAGCGGTCTCCTCGAGTACGACGGAAGCAGCTGGGGATGGGGAATATTCGGAATAGGTGCCAAGTACTTCTTCCACTCAGAGGACTTCAGCAAAACCTTCACAGCGGAACTCCTCTATGACAAACATCTCGGAGCATGCTCCGCAGACATTCCGATCAAATTCTCCGGTGTCTGGGGTCTCAATGACTTCCTCGGAATCAAGGACCTCTGCTTCAAGGGATTCTTCGACATCTGGGGCAACAACTCCGTCTACCTTGACGGTACCAAGACAAAATGCTCATTCCTCGCCGAGCCTCAGCTCTGGTACGCTGTCGGCGAACACCTCAACCTTGGTGGCGAGGTCGAACTTTCCAACAATTTCGCAGGCCACAAGGGCTTCATGTGCAACCCTTGCCTCGGTTTCAAGTGGAATTTCTAATCTGAGATTCTGATGGTTCCATTCCTTCAAAAGCTTTTCGGATTCGACCCCGAAAAGCACAGAGTACGCACCGAGATTGTAGCAGGAATCACAACATTCCTGACCATGGCGTACATCCTGGCGGTCAATCCATCAATCTTCAGCGCCATCCCGGGCATGCCGACAGGGTCGGTGTTCACAGCAACCGCACTTGCAGCCATCGTGGCCACCCTTGTGATGGCATTCTACGCAAAGAAACCGTTCGCCCTTGCCCCTGGCATGGGCATGAACGCTTTCTTCGTGTTCACCGTATGCCTCACAATGGGTTACACCTGGCAGTTCGCACTCACGGCTGTCTTCATCGAAGGTATCATATTCATCATCCTCTCGGCCACAAAGGTCCGCACGATGATCGTTGACTGCATCCCTTATGGCCTGAAGAACGCCATCGGTGCGGGTATCGGACTGTTCATCGCATTCATCGGTCTCCAGGGAGCAGGCATCGTGGTCAATTCCGACTCGACTCTGGTCACCATCGGAGCAATCACAGAAGGTCCCGCTCTCCTGGCCCTGATCGGACTTATCATCACCGGAATCCTCCTGGTCCTGAATGTCCGCGGAAGCATTCTCATCGGAATCCTTGCCACATCCATCATCGGTCTTTTCATCAAAGACCCTGCAACAGGCAAGGCCATCACCCAGATGCATGGCTCATTCATCTCCAGTCCTGACAGCGTCAAACCGCTCTTCCTCAAGTTTGAATGGAACAATGTCCTTACCTGGGACATGCTGATCGTCGTGTTCACCTTCCTGTTCAATGACATCTTCAACACGATAGGCACCGTCATCGGAGTGTCGCAGAAAGCGGGATTCGTGGACAAGGACGGCAAGATCGACGCCGTTGACAAGGTCTTCATGGCAGATGCCATCGGAACAGTCTTCGGAGCCACCATAGGCGCCTCTACAACTACGACTTATGTTGAAAGTGCAGCTGGTGTCGGAGAAGGCGGCCGTACAGGTCTTTCCGCATTCGTCACCGCTATCTGCTTCGTCCTTGCACTCCTGTTCTCGAACGTCTTCCTCGCAGTACCTGCAGCCGCGACCGCCCCTGCTCTCATCCTCGTAGGCATGATGATGATGGAGCCGGTGATGCACATTGTCTGGACTGACTTCCACGAAGCGATCCCTGCATTCATCACAATCATAGTGATGGTCTGCACCTACAGCATCGCCGACGGTATCCTCATCGGATGCATCTCATTCGTGGTGACCAACGCTCTTACAGGACGACGCATGGACATCACACCTATGATGTGGGTGCTCGCCATACTGTTCATCCTCAGATACATATTCATCTAAGGGAACAGTGATTTCAATGGTCCAGGCACCAGAAATGGTTGACCGGGCCGTGGCCGTGGCCGATTTCGTAGTCCGCTCCGGCTACAATCGCTCTGGAAAGGTAGTCCTTGGCCCTCCGGGCCGACTCATCCAGACCGAAGCCCTGGGCGAGACAGGAAGCAAAGGCTGAAGAGAGGGTGCATCCAGTACCGTGAGTGTTCTTTGAATATGATCTCTTCGACCTGAGCTCGATGAAGTGGTCCTCCTCGGCATTGTAGAAATAGTCCACAAGTTCAGCATCTTCAAGGTGTCCGGCCTTCATAAGGACGGACACTTTCCTTTTACTTATTGAAAAGAGTCTGTCCGACAGTATTCTGGCGACCCGTGGAAGATCATCTCCGGAATTGATTTTCTCTCCTGCAAGGATCTCCGCCTCCGGAATGTTCGGGGTCAGGACCCTTGCCCATGGAGCCAGTTCGCCGGCAAGGACCTGCACGGCATCCTCATCGATCAGGCGGTCTCCGGATGTGGCGACCATGACCGGATCTAGGACAATGTTGCCGATGCCATATTCAAGAAGAGTGTCTCTGACTGCCCGGACGAGTTCAGCGGTGCTGAGCATGCCTATCTTGACGGCATCCGCCCCGATGTCGCTCAACACTGCGGAGATCTGTCCCCTTATGATTTCCACAGGGACATTGTGGACCGCCTTCACCCCGAGGGTGTTCTGGACGGTGACGGCGGTGATGGCACTCGCCGCATAGCTGCCAGTGGCGCTTATCGCCTTGATGTCAGCCTGGATGCCGGCTCCTCCGCCGGAATCGCTGCCGGCTATCGTAAGAACTTTAGGATATGTCTTCATGTCAGAAATGTCTGAATCCCATGTAATCTTTGTCAGAGCCTGTCCACCTGACGGAACAGCCTTCGACTATTCTACCTATGACCGTGTGTTCCACCTCCAGAGAAGGTTCGGCCTCCGGAGCCACGGTGAACAGCAGTTCGTAATCCTCTCCACCGCACAGAGCCAGTTCGACAGGATCAAGTCCGTGCCGCTGACAGAAGGTTCTTAACTGGCAGGACAACGGAATGTTCCTGATGTCGATCTCCGCTCCGACCCTTGATTCTTCAAGAATATGCCGCAGATCGGATCCGACCCCGTCAGAGATGTCCATCATCGAATGGACTCCCATGTCTGCAGCCAGGATCCGGCCTTCCCCGACCCGAGGGGTTGGAAGATAATGCCGGTCTATCAGATACGGAACTTCTTCAGTGCGGGAGACTTCCTTCAGAATCGCCTGCAAACCGGCCGCCGAGTCGCCCAGAGTGCCGGTGACGCAGACCAGATCTCCGGCCTGTGCTCCGCTGCGGGTGACGCTGCGGCCTTCCGGCGCTTTTCCGAGGACTGTCACACAGATGCACAGGCGGTCCGGCGAGGAGGTCGTGTCGCCGCCCAGAAGCGGGAAGGAATATTCATTGGAAATGTCACGATACCCCTTCAGGAACTCGTCCAGCCAGGCTTCAGGGAGGTCCTTTGGCAGGGCTACGGCAAGGAAACTGCCGACCGGTTCACCTCCCATAGCGGCGATGTCGCTGAAGTTGGACGCCGCACTTTTCCAGCCAAGCTGGTACGGAGAGATGTCCTCCATCAGGAAATGACTGCCCTCGACCAGCATGTCCGTGCTGACAAGGGTGTCCTGTCCCTGGACCTGCGGAATGACGGCGCAGTCATCACCTATGCCCCTGACTCCTTCCGGAGAAGGGAACATGGTCCTGATTCCTTCTATGAATTCGAACTCGCCTTTCATAACGTCATTATCTTCAAAAGGTTCCGGGTCGCCTGCCTCGGATCGGAAGCGCAGACTATCGCACTAACCACCGCGATTCCGTCGGTGCCACATGCCATCACATCTGCGGCTGTGCGCTCGTTCATTCCGCCGATGGCGACTGTCGGATGCACCGACATCCTGACGGCTTTTCTGAGGCCCTCCAGTCCGAACGGCTCGGACGTGTCTGTCTTGGTCGGAGTGGCGAAGACGGGAGAAACGCCGATGTAGTCCACATCCAGGGCGTTGGCCTCCTCTATCTGCTCGAAATTCTCCACTGAAAGACCGATGATCCTGTCAGGACCAAGCAGCCTGCGCGCCATTGAATATGGCATGTCGGACTGGCCGATGTGGACTCCGTCCGCACCTGCGGCGAGGGCCACGTCAACCCGGTCGTTGATGATGAGCGGGACTCCATAAGGTTCCAGGAGATTCTTCAGTCTCAAGGCCAGTCCGATGAATTCTCTGGTGTCGATGTCTTTCTCCCGCAGCTGGACCATGGTGGCCCCGCCTTCAACGGACTCCCTGACTATCTCTTCAATCGCTCTGTCTCCTGCAAGTCCGCGGTCGGTCACAAGATAGAGCTTAAGGTCTTTTCTGTTCATAGGAATATTCTTTCTTGATCAGACTATACGGATCTTTGCGGCAGCCGATTCCGGATCCAGGGAATAGAGCATGTCGATGAACCGGGCGGCAAGCGTCGCAGGTCCGGCACATCCTTCCGAAGCGGTCTCTCCGGCCACTCCCATAAGAGCCATTGCACAGGATGCCGCGCCAAGGGCATCTCGGTCCACTGCAAGGAACGCAGCTGTGATTGCAGATGCAGTGCAGCCCATCGCAGAGACGCGTGGCATCATGGGGCTGCCGCCAAGGAGGGAGACCATCGTATCCCCGTCGGTGATGTAGTCGGTCTCTCCGCTGACGGAAACAACTGATCCATAAGATTTTGCCAGTCTGGCGGCATGGTCGGTGGCAAGATCGCTCCTGTCTCCGGAATCCACTCCTCTCGGGTTGCCGTCCCCTCCGGCCAGGGCGATGATTTCCGAAGCATTGCCCCGGATGACGGCGGGGTGATACTTTTCTATGAGCTCCAGTGCTGTCTTCTTGCGGAGGGCTGAGACTCCGACGCCTACCGGATCTAGGACCCAGGGCTTTCCGAGACGTTGCATGGCACAGGCGGCGATCTTCATCGCTTCTATCTGCCTGAGTTCAAGACAGCCGAGATTGATGACGAGAGAACTTGCGACCGTGGCGATCTCCTCCATCTCGTCAGGTTCGGAGGACATAAGAGGGGAAGCGCCCACGGCCAGAAGGGCGTTGGCGGACATTCCCATCGCTACATAGTTGGTGATGTTGTGGACTACCGGCGCCACCTGCCTGATGAGGCGGCAGTCTTCGGCGAAGCGTCCGAGCTGTGAATCTGTCATAATCCTTACGACGGTATTGACCGTATCAAGTTCAGCGGGTATATCTCAACTGAAGGCTTCCGCCTACCGTACCCCGTTATTTTTTGTGTGAGTCCTGCAGCGGCCTTTGCCACTGCTTCCTCGTTGCAAAAATAACAAAAAGATGTGAATATGGCGCAAAAAGTACCACCCTTCCGGGTGGAAAACAATGCCGGAGAAAAGCATGGAGCATTGTGGTACAAACATTTGTTCTATATTTGCTGCATGAGAAAACTGACATCAATCCTCTTGCTCCTGCTGGGTATCTGCTTTCAGGCGGAAGCCGAGTACATTGATCACCGCAACCACAACACGGATTCACTTGAGACGGTGATGGCCGGGTGGACAGCAGACAGAATCGCCAGCGCCTCCGAAACCGAACTGCGGCATGTGGCCAAGGATCTCTACGAACTGACGTGGGGGTTCAAGAACACGAATTCAGTGAAGAGCGAGCATAATGCGCGGAGACTGCTTGAAATAGCCAGCCGGATGGGATGGGATGACTACTCCAGAGAGGCCTCCAAATGCATCGGCGAGCATTTCTGGGCGAAAGAAAAGTATGACAGCGCAGCCTTCTACTTCGGCATTGCGATGGAGATGGCGGAAAGGATGCCCGTCACGGAGACAGGGGCCGACCACGTCGCCACCTACAGCCAGGCGGACAAGGACGATGCCCTGTCACAGATGTACGGTGCCCTGGGCAATCTGTACAGCATGATGGACTCGACTGATGCCGCGATGGCATATTACGAGAAGGCCGGGGTCCTGTTCAAGAAAAACGGATGGAACAACAGCTGTTCGACCCTGTATTACAACATGGGCGAGACCATGCGTTACGAGAATGATTACAGGAAGGCGGAGGAATACTACAAGGAAAGTCTGGAATATTCACTGCTGGCTGAGGACTCGCTTGCGGTGGCCACGGCCTACAAGGGACTGGGCAGCCTTTATATGGAGAAAGGCAGAGCGGTCAAAGCCTTGAAATACCTCACTGAAGCCAACAGCTATTTCGCCGACCACGAGAAAGAGGAACTTCAGTTCAGGATGGAGAGCCTGGATTACACCGGGCAGGTGCTGGCCTTCCAGAAAAGACGCCTGTGGATCATAATCATGCTGCTTCTGACATCGCTTGCACTGGCCGCCGTTACATATTGGGTGACAAGAAGTCTGAAAAGGACCTCTCTTGAAAACGCCGAGCTCACGGAGGTGCTTGAAGGTACCGTTGAAGCGATAAGTCCTGTCCCGGAGCAGAAGCCGGTCCGGCTGAAACCAAGGGAAAGGGAGATCCTGGACCTCATCTCGAAGGGATTCACGAACGCAGAGATCGCAGAAGGTCTCTGTCTGAGCCAGGAAACCATCAAATGGTACAAGAAGAAGCTGTTCGCAATGTTCGATGCCTCAAACTCGGCGGAGCTTGTCAGGATAGTCAAGGAAAGGAATATTCTGTAGCCGAATGACCTGCAGAAGCCTTTTCTGCTAGGAATTGTCCAGTTCGAGGATTATCCCTTCGTAGGTGCCGATTATCCTGTTGTGGATCCGTAAACCGAGAGTGATTCCGATAGCGGCTCCGATGCAGATCCCTCCGATGATCGGGAGAAGCATCTCCTTGTCCATCCCGGTGTGGATGCATTCTCCTATGAAGCAACCCACCCACAGGGCGAACATTGCGTAATTTATCCTGGTCCAACGGAACTGAAGGTTCATGCGGCGTTTCATCTCGGACACGAACGACTGTACGGATTCGGATGACAGAGAGTCGATGTCCACCTTCTTCATCCTCAGCCAGTTGCCGATGTGCATGAACAGCAGCCAGGCGATGCTGGCGATGATGAACGGAAGTCTGAAGTCCAGTTCCAACGAGATCATGACGATCAGCGGGATGGCTATCAGACAGGCCGCAAGGCTGACATATCTCTTGCTGCTGATCAGGCGGAGGTCCTTCCTGATTGATGAGAGTATCATCTTTTCGTCGATCGTGTTCCGTCTGCTCAATTCTTCCTTGAGAGAGGAGTACTGTTCGCGAAGCTGCTGAAGTTCTTCAGCCATATTCATTTCCTGATTTTCCATTTCGAGTGCGGATTACTTGTTCGACTTGTTTTTCAACTGTTCCTTGATTCTCATGAGACGGACAGAGACATTCCCCACGGTCATTCCGACTATGTCGGCTATCTCGTCATAGCTCAGGCCTTCGAGCCACAGCAGGACGATGCCGCGGTCGACAAGTCCCAGACTGTTGATCCTTGAATACAGCTGCCTGGTCTGCAAGGCTTTGTCGCTGGTACCGGAGACGACGTCCACCTCCGGGGTGAGAGGTACCTTCTCGCCGCGGCGCTTCTGCTTGGCCCGGGCATCTATGCAGTGGTTGAGACTTACCCTGTAGATCCATGTCTTGATGTCGGATCTGCCGGCGAAGGAGCCATAGCCCTTCCAGAGCTTGACAAGGATGTCCTGCGACAAGTCCTTGATCTCCTCCCTGTCATCTGTGAACATGCAGCACACCATGTAAATGGTGCTCTTGTGTTCAAGGATCATCTGTGTGAATTGCTGTTCTCTTGAGTCCATCTTTTATCGAATCTTCACTCATTAGACGACAAAGGTCGCAAAAAACAACAGAAATCCGCAAAATTCACCCATCCGGCTCATCCCAACCGACATCACCATCCCCAGGGGCCATGTGATTCGGCAGCGACAGGATGAACGAGCCGCCTCTGAAATTGACTGAATCTTTCTTCAGTCCCTTGCGGATGATCACCGCCACCGCTTCTTCGGCCGAATAATATTCGGCAGGGGGACAAAAAGACCTGCAATATATGACTGTCCTTCTTTTTCCCTAAAACTGTGATTCCAATGTCTGGAAGACAGAAAGGTTGCGGATGAGGGGCTTAGCTTTGCTCTCCGTCACTTCAAGTTTCACCTTTGTGACTTCTACTGGATCGAACTGGTCTATCTTCTTGTGTCCGACGCAGGTTCCTTCGGAAAGCTGCCGCCACTCTCCTGCTGCATTCTGCCCCATGAGACGGTAGGCCAGGATGCGCTCTCCGTGGGCGATGTCCTCCTGGATGATGACTCTGTCGATGCTGACCGGACTGTCACTTACCTTCAGGATGACTTCAGTTCCTTTTCCTGCGGTGGTGGCCGCAGGAGTGCCGAACTGGCGCTTGACTTCATTGCCGAATTCCTCCAGACGTTTCACATCGCTGTCTGGTACCAGTCCGTGCCTGTCGATCACGAGTCCCAGGAGCATGTTGGTGTTGCGACCGACACTGGTGATGTATTTCTGCATCAGCTGCGGCACATCGAACATCCTCTCGTCTTCTCCTTCTCCCCACATCCAGCCGCCTTGGAAAGTGTCATTGTAACGCAGGGTGAAGTCTGATTCTCCAGGACACCAGAAAGGAGCGTCAGGATCTCCGTTCAGGTCTGAGATGACTTTTGTGCCGTCTGCATTGGTCGTCGAGTCACAGGTCGCCCAGCAAGGATAAGGTGCCGTGCCCACTTCGTTTCCCACCCAGCGGATGAGGTTCGGATGGCCGTAGGGACCCTGGAAGGCGATGGCGTCCGGCTGCAGTTCGGTCAGCAGGTTGCCGACTTTCGCCCCGCCCCTCTCTTCGGCAAGAACACCGCCGTCAAACCAGACTTCGAACAGGTCACCATAGTTGCTCCAGAGCTCGGTCAGCTGCTTCTCCACCATGGCGTTGTAGTCGGCCTGCGTGTAGGGACCGTCGGGTTGGACGACACCGGGGTTGTCCACACGATAGTAGCCGTTGGCCGAAGTGCTGGCATAGAAGCCCGGTTTGATGCCGTATTTCTTGCAGGAAGCGATGAAATCGGCCACAATGTCGCCCTTTCCGTCCTTCCAAGGGCAGTTCTTCACGCTGTAGTCGTGGGCCTCGGTAGGCCACAGGCTGAATCCGCTGCCGTGCTTGGCCACAAGAACGGCATATTTCGCTCCCAGTTTCGATGCCGCATCCAGCCATTGGTCGGTGTCCAGCATGTCAGGGTTGAAGGTCGACGGGGCGGGATGTGTGCCCCACTGACGCCAGTTATAGTCAGGGTTGAACACCTGCATGTCGAAATGGATGATCACACCGATCTCGGCCTCAGCCCATTCAACCTGTTTTTCGTTGGGAACCACCAGTCCTTCGCCGTTCCCGCTGCAGCTTCCAAGCACGCAGATGGCGGCAAGCATAGAAAAGAATAACCTTGTTTTCATGTATTCAGTAATTATTTGTTCATAATTAGAAGCTGTTTTGAAATGGTAAACTGTATTTCTTATGAATCTTTTTGGTCTGA
>JAKSJH010000090.1 GCA_024398315.1 Bacteroidales bacterium | reverse complement strand
GTCGGAGGCGTAGCACTCCTTCTCCCACTGGAATCCCATCCACTTGATGTCCTCCTTGATGGAGTCCACATATTCAGTGTCCTCCTTGGTAGGGTTCGTGTCGTCGTAGCGGAGGTTGGTCTTTCCGCCGTATTTCTGAGCGAGTCCGAAATTGATGCAGAGACTCTTCGCATGTCCCAGATGGAGGTAGCCGTTAGGCTCCGGAGGGAAACGGGTGAGAATGCTGTCGAACTTGCCTGACTTGAGGTCGTCTTCTATGATTTCTTCAAGGAAATTGAGTTTCCTGGGCTCCTCTGCAGGAGCGGTCTTGATTTCTTCTGCCATCGTGATTATATGTAATATGAATCGCAAAAATACAAAATAGTTCGTAAATTTGTTTCGAAAACGGGATTATGTTTGGATGAATCCCGGTCCGCAAACAAACATTTTTTCACATGATCAGATCAATGACCGGTTACGGCAAGGCTGAGGCCGGCCTCGAAGGAGGCAAACTCACCATCGAGATCAAGACCCTCAACGGCAAGAACTCCGATGCCTCGATCAAGACATCCCTTCTTCCAAAGGACAAGGAACTGACTGTACGTCAGAAGATCACAGAAGCGCTCACCCGAGGGACCATCGACGTCTATGTCAACTGGGAGCCCAAGTCCGGTGACACCTCCAAGTCCGTGAACATCGATCTCGCCAGGGAATATCTCTCCCAGGCTTCCGCACTGGCCTGTGAGGCCGGATGCGTCAACCTCTGCACCGACAAGGTCGCCGTGGCGACACTGGTGAACAGCGTGCTGAGGATGCCTGACGTTGTCGAGGCGAGGAAGCAGGAAATCATCACAGAGGAGAACTGGCCGCTCGTCGAAGAGGCTTTCGACAAAGCTCTCGCAGCTGTCAACGACTACCGCCGCAAGGAAGGGGAAGCCCTCTACAAGGATGTCACCTCAAGAGTGAAGTACATCCTCGAACTGGAGGACAAGGTCGAAGGTTTCGAGAAAGAAAGAATAGAGGCTGTCCGCGACAAGCTCATGAAGAATCTCGAAGACCTGAAGCAGAAAGTGGATCCTTCCCGTTTCGAACAGGAGATGATATTCTACCTTGAGAAGCTGGACATCAATGAGGAGAAGGTACGTCTGCGCCAGCACTGCAGGTACTTCCTCGACACCATAGACTCCGAAGAGAACCCGGGCCGCAAGCTGGGCTTCATACTCCAGGAGATGGGCCGCGAGATCAACACCACCGGATCCAAGGCCAACCATGCCGGAATCCAGAAGGTGGTCGTGATGATGAAGGACGAGCTCGAGAAAATCCGCGAGCAGTCGATGAACATCCTGTAGGCGCCCGTCCGGAATGAGGTTCAAGCACTGCATATTCGACATAGACGGGACCCTCGTGGACACCGAAAGGACCGGCACGCTTTCTCTCATCAGCACGGTCAGGGACCTTCTGGGAAGGGAGATGGAATATGAAGAGGCATATTCGTACTTCGGGATCGAGAGTGTCCGCGTCGGGCCTATGCTGGGCTGTTCCGACGCAGAGCGGTTCCTTGAGGAATGGGAGGCGCGCTTCGTCAGCATGAGGCATCTGATGGTGCCTTTCGCCGGAATCCTCGACGTGGTCAGGGACCTTAGGAAGGCAGGCTGCCACACCGGAATCATCACCTCAAGGTCGCACGCCGAGATGGAGTCCGACCCCGACCTTGAGACAATCCTGGCGGACATCGAAATCGCCGTCTGCTCCTGCGACGCCGCCCGTCCCAAGCCGTATCCCGATCCTGTCTGGAAATACATGGAGATATTCGAATCCGGGACTGGCGAGAAGGTCGCCCCCTCAGAGTGCATCTACATAGGGGACATGAGGAACGACTTCCTGTGCGCCCGTGAAGCCGGCATAAGCTTCGCCCTCGCTGACTGGCACGGAAGAGGGCTTCAGGGCCTGCCGGTCGAATTGTCTTTCACCGATTCTGCCGGACTCCGCTCCATTCTCGGGGTGTAGGTGAACATTCCTTCATTTTATATATCAGATGTCCACAAAAAATCGCTATATTCCGTAAATTTTTGTGAACGTCAAAACTTGTGAATATGAGTAAAGAGTTCAAGTACTCACAGAACGGTAGTTTCTCCTACCTGTTCTCCCTCGTCCTTGTGACCATCATCGGAGGCCTTCTCTTCGGTTATGACACCGCTGTCATCTCCGGTGCGGAGCAGTCTCTTCAGGCATTTTTTGAAAGTGCGGGAGATTTCGTCTACACCAAGGCGATGCATGGTTTCACCGCTTCGAGCGCTTTGATCGGATGCATCATCGGAAGCATGCTCTCCGGCTTTCTGGCCTCCAGGCTGGGACGCCGCAACTCTTTGAGATTCGCTTCCCTGCTGTTCTTCCTCTCGGCACTCGGATCCTACAAGCCTGAGTTCCTTTTCTTCCCGGAAGGCACAGCCTCGATGAGTGTCCTGGTGGCTTTCAACCTCTACAGGATCCTTGGAGGAATAGGTGTGGGCCTTGCTTCTGCGATCTGCCCGATGTACATCGCCGAGGTCGCTCCTGCCCACATGAGAGGCCGTCTTGTCAGCTGGAACCAGTTCGCCATCATATTCGGACAGCTTGTCACCTATTTCGTCAATTTCCTTATCCGCAACAGCCTTGGAGACACTCCGTCTGCAATTGAAACGGCGATGGTGGAGATCGGCTGGAGACGGATGTTCCTCAGCGAGGCTGTCCCTGCCGCCATGTTCGGACTCCTGCTCTTCGCCGTGCCGAAGACTCCTCGTTTTCTTGCGATGCAGGGGAAGTTCGACGAGTCCCTCTATGTTCTTTCCCGCATCAACGGACTTGACAGAGGAAAGACGATCCTTGAGGAGATCCGGAGCACCCTTCATGAAAAGAAAGAGAAACTCACCACCTACGGCATCACTGTCATTGTCGTCGGATGTCTTCTCAGTTTCTTCCAGCAGGCCTGCGGCATCAACGTGGCGCTATACTATGCTCCAAGAATATTCCAGCAGATGGGATCCAGCGGCGATGCCGCAATGACTCAGACCATAGTCATGGGTGTGGTCAACATCCTGTTCACCCTTGTCGCCATATTCACTGTAGACAAGGTGGGGCGCAAGCCGCTGCTGATCATCGGTTCGATCGGCATGACTGTCGGAATGGCCGCGCTCGCCGTCCTCAGTTTCTGTAATGTGATCGGCATCACGACCTTGATTTTCATAGTCATCTACACAGCTTCGTTCATGATGAGCTGGGGCCCTATCTGCTGGGTGATGATTTCTGAAATATTCCCGAACACCATCAGAAGCCAGGCTACCGCAATCGCCGTCGCGGTACAGTGGATGGCCAATTTCGCGGTTTCATCGGCCTTCCCGTCGATGTCCGCATGGAACATCGGCGCCACCTATCTCATCTATGGCGCCTTCGCATTGATTTCCGCTCTCTTCGTCTGGAAGATGGTACCTGAAACCAAGGGAAAGACTCTTGAGGAAATGACGGCTCTCTGGAAAAAGAAACAGACAATCTGAAGAATATGTATTCGTTAGGAATTGACATAGGGTCCTCTTCAGTGAAGATCTCCCTGCTGGACATCCAGTCCGGCAAATGTGTCGCGGCTGCGACCAATCCGAAGACAGAAGCGCCCATCAAGGCCGTGCGTCCGGGATGGGCGGAGCAGGCTCCTTCAATGTGGTGGGAATTCATCACAGCCGGCCTGGACGAAATCAGGGCCGACTATGACCTCGGCAAGGTGGACTGCATCGGCGTGACCTACCAGATGCATGGTCTCGTGGCCGTCGACAAGGACATCAGGCCGGTCAGGGATTCCATCATCTGGTGTGATTCAAGAGCCGTCGGGATAGGAGCCGAAGCCCTTGAGAACATCGGCTACGACAAGTGCATGGAGCACCTGCTGAACTCTCCGGGCAACTTCACCGCTTCGAAGCTTGCCTGGGTCAAGAGGAATGAACCGGAGCTGTACGGGAGCATATTCAAGTTCATGCTTCCGGGTGACTACATCATCTATCTCCTGACAGGGAAGGTCTCTACAACGGAGACCGGATTGTCCGAGCAGATTCTCTGGGACTTCAAGGAAGAGAGGCCCGCGAAGTTCGTCACGGACTACTACGGCATTGATTCCGACCTGCTTCCGGAGATCGTCCCGGCAATAGGCGTCCAGGCTGTGACCGATGCCGGGACCGAATCCCGATTCGGCATCCCGCAGGGCACCCCCGTCTCTTACAGGGCCGGCGACCAGCCGAACAACGCATTCTCCCTCAACGTGCTGAATCCGGGAGAGGTCGCCACGACAGGCGGAACCAGCGGCGTTGTGTACGGCGTCACCGACGTCCCTAAGGCGGATGCATATTCAAGAGTCAACACCTTCCTGCATGTCAACAACACTTCCGAGTCCCACAGATTCGGTGTGCTTCTGTGCATCAACGGAACAGGCATCATGAACTCCTGGCTGCGCAGGAACGTCGCCCCGGAGTGCAGCTACCAGGACATGAACGAGTTCGCTGATTCTGTCCCTGCCGGTTCGGACGGACTGCTTGCACTGCCGTTCGGCAACGGTGCCGAAAGAGTTCTGTGCAACAAGGTTACAGGTGCATCCTTTGTCGGGCTTGACCTGGTACGTCATACCCGCAGCCACATGATGCGCGCCACCCAGGAGGGCGTCGCATTCGCATTCCGGTTTGGAATCGACATCATGCGCAACCTCGGGCTCGACACGAAAGTCATCAGGGCCGGCAAGGCCAACATGTTCCTCAATCCGGTCTTCCGCAGCACCCTGGCCACACTCTGCGACGCCAGGATCGAGCTTTACGACACTGACGGATCTCTCGGCGCGGCGAGAGGCGCGGCACTGGGAGCAGGATTCTACAAGACCCCTGAGGAGGCGTTCGCCACGCTGACCAAGCTTGAGGAGATCACCCCCGAGGCAGGTTGGAAGGAACCTCTTGAAGAGGCATATTCAAGATGGAAGAAAGAATTGGAAAACAGAATACAACAATAACACAAACTGATATGGCTACTAAAGAATTTTTCCCACAGATCGGGAAAATCAAGTTTGAAGGCAAGGATAGCAGGAATCCCCTCGCCTACAGGTTCTACAACCCCGAGCAGGTGGTTGCAGGCAAGAAAATGAAGGACTGGTTCAAGTTCGCGATGGCCTGGTGGCACACACTCTGCGCAGAAGGCAGCGACCAGTTCGGTCCCGGCACCAAGACATTCCCATGGAACGAGGGAGCGACAGCTCTCGACCGTGCGAAGAACAAGGTCGACGCCGGCTTCGAGATAATGCAGAAACTCGGAATCGAGTATTTCTGCTTCCACGACGTGGACCTTGTGGACGAGGCCGCGACCATCGAGGAATATGAGTCCAACCTGAAGGAGATCGTCAGCTACATCAAAGGCAGGATGGCCGAAACCGGAATCAAGAATCTCTGGGGAACGGCCAACGTTTTCGGCCACAAGCGCTACATGAACGGAGCCAGCACGAATCCTGACTTCGACACGGCGGCCCGCGCAATGGTCCAGATCAAGAACGCCATCGACGCCACCATCGAGCTCGGCGGTGACGGCTATGTCTTCTGGGGCGGCCGCGAGGGCTACATGAGCCTCCTCAACACCGACATGAAGAGGGAGAAGGAGCACATGGCCACAATGCTCCGGATGGCCCGCGACTATGCACGTTCCAAAGGCTTCAAGGGCATATTCCTCATCGAGCCGAAACCTATGGAGCCGACCAAGCATCAGTATGACGCTGACACAGAGACTGTCATCGGTTTCCTCCGCGCCCATGGTCTCGACAAGGACTTCAAGGTCAACATCGAGGTCAACCACGCGACTCTCGCCGGACACACCTTCGAGCACGAGCTCCAGTGCGCGGCTGACGCCAACATGCTCGGTTCGATCGACGCCAACCGCGGAGACTATCAGAACGGATGGGACACCGACCAGTTCCCTGTCGACCTCTACGAACTTGTCCAGGCGATGCTCGTCATCATCAGGCATGGCGGATTCGAGGGCGGCGGCACCAATTTCGACGCCAAGACACGCAGGAATTCGACCGACCTCGCGGACATCTTCTACGCCCACATCTCAGCGATGGACGCAATGGCGCGTGCTCTTCTGATTGCAGCCGACATCCTCGAGAAGTCCCCTGTCCCGGCCATGGTCAAGGAACGCTACGCTTCCTACGATTCAGGAATCGGCAAGGATTTCGAGGATGGAAAGCTCACTCTCGAGCAGGTCGTTGAATATGCCAGGGCCAACGGAGAGCCGAAGTGCATCTCAGGCCAGCAGGAGCTCTACGAGGCAATAGTCAACATGTACATCTGATTTTTCTTTGTTCCTTGAAAACAATTGATTAAATTTGAGAGCAAAGGACTATTCAAATCAACAACAATAAGACAATGATCAACAGAAGAGATTTTCTCAAGACGGCCGGTCTTTCCGCAGCGGCGCTGGCTGTCGATCCTGTCGGAGCTTTCAGTGCTTCCGCCAAGGTCCGTAAGGAAACTGCAGGAGCAAACAGGAAGATCAACCTCGCGCTCGTAGGTATCGGCCACCGTGGAAACGAAGACGCACACGCCGTCGCAGCCACCGGAATGGCCAACGTCGTCGCAATATGCGACGTCAACATGGGCGCCCCTCACACCCAGGAGGTCATGAACATGTTCCCTGGAGCAAAGCGCTTCAAGGATTTCCGCAAGATGTTCGACGAGGCCGGCAAGGATTTCGAGGCCGTGCTCGTAGCCACACCTGACTTCTCCCACTTCCCTGTCGCGATGAGAGCCATCAAGGAAGGAAAGCATGTCTATTGCGAGAAGCCTCTTACAAGGACCTTCAACGAGAACCAGCTTCTCATCGACGCCGCGAAGATGCATCCTGAGGTCGTGACCCAGATGGGCAACCAGGGCCACTCCGGCAAGAACTACTTCCAGTTCAAGCAGTGGGTCGACGCAGGCATCATCAAGGATGTCTACAAAGTCGACGCCCACATGAACGGAGGCCGCCGCTGGCACGGCTACGATGTCAACATCAAGAAGTTCCCTGACGCCGATCCGCTTCCACAGACCATGGACTGGGACACCTGGCTCATGCAGGCCATGTACCATGACTACAGCAAGAAGTTCGACGAAGGCAACTGGCGCTGCTGGTATGACTTCGGAATGGGTGCTCTCGGTGACTGGGGAGCCCACATCTTCGACTGCTGCCACGAGTTCCTCGATCTCGGACTTCCTTACGAGGTCGGAATGGCCAAGTGCGAAGGCCACAACGACTATTTCTTCCCAATGGCTTCCACAGTCCAGTTCAAGTTCCCTCGCCGCGGCCGCAAACCTGCAGTCGAGATGAACTGGTACGACGGTATCGGCAACTTCCCTGAGCTTCCGATCGGCTACGGCAAGAGCGAGGCTTCTGATGTCCCTACAGTCAACGGCCAGGCCTACATTCCTACGAGCCTCAATCCAGGAAAGGTGATCTACACCCACCACGATGACCTTATCTTCAAGGGCGGTTCACACTCATCCACCCTTTCAATCATTCCTGAGGAGCGTCAGAAGGAATATGAAGCCGCAGGCAAGATTCCTGAGCTTCCTGACTACCACTACGACCACTACAAGAACTTCTTCTTCGCCATCCTCGGCGACGAGAAGACCCATTCTCCTTTCGAGAAGGCCGGTGTCATGTGCCAGGTCATGAACCTCGGTGTCATCGCCCAGAGACTCAACACCACCTTCAAGTTCGACCGTGCTTCCGGAGAGATCATCGACAATCCGTTCGCAAATGCTCTCCTCACCGGAATGCCGCCTCGCAAGGGCTGGGAAGAGTACTATGTCCTCTAATATTCATTGTAGATGAAGATTTCAAGAATATTCACTGCTGCGGCCGTCCTCGGGATGGCCGTGGCTTTCGTTTCCTGCGGCAGCGAGCCGGAGGAGCCTTTCTTCGAGCCGTGCAAGAAGCCTAACACCCTGACCCGGAAGATGGAGAAGGACGGTTGGAAGCTTCTTTTCGACGGTGAGACCTCACAGGGCTGGAAGAGCGCTAGAGCGGAGTCCTTCCCTGAGCAGGGATGGGTCATTGAAGACGGAACGCTCCAGGTCTGCGCCAACGGAGGAGCGGAGTCCGTCGCCGGCGGTGACATCGTCACTGTCGACCAGTACACGAACTTCTGGCTCTCCGTCGACTTCAAGCTCACTCCGGGAGCCAACAGCGGCATCAAGTACTTCGTCCGTCCGGACCTCTATCCTGTCCAGGATGCTTCCGCCATCGGCTGCGAGTTCCAGATCCTGGACGACGAGCTTCATCCTGACGCCAAGCTCGGTGTCAAGGGCAACCGCACTCTCGGTTCGCTCTACGACCTCATCCGCGCCGAGAAGGAAGGCGTTCCTTTCGACAAGCACGACTGGAACACCGCCTGGGTCAAGGTGCAGGGCAACCACGTGGAGCACTGGCTCAACGGTGTCAAGGTCGTTGAATATGAGCGCAACAACCAGATGTTCAACGCTCTCGTGGCCTACAGCAAGTACCGCAACTGGGAGAACTTCGGCAACCACGAGTCCGGCCACATCCTCCTCCAGGAGCACGGCGACCACGTCTCCTACCGCAACGTGATGATCAAGGAGTTCTAAAAGTCTCCACCACGGTCAACCCGACCGACAGATATGCCCGTACCTTACTGATTTTGCCCGTAACCTCCACAAACGGCGTAGGTTACGGGCACTCTTAAGACAGGAATATGCCCTGCAGTGCCATAGGACTGTGTTTTTGTTGATTGTGCTGCCCGTAACGTAAGCCATTATTTGAGGTTACGGGCAAGAGGCCGATCAGTCCAAGGAGATTTCGAAGAGGCCGCCGTCATGCATCGGCTCGACGAAGCCCGGCTGAGTGCCGCTTGCGTTGTATGCAAAAAGAAGAAAACTTTTGGAATTGTTCACGAATTAGTTAACTTTGCAGCAATGAAAAGAGAGTACACACGGACTATCCTGGTTTTCGAGAATCATTTTATTGAATTCAAGAAAACCTTATCAAAAGATGTCCTGAAGAAGATGTATCAGGTTTTTATGCTGATAATGACTGTGGAGATGGTTCCCGTCAAGTTTCTTAAACCTATCACATCGGTCAAGGACTTGTATGAGATACGGATTGAGGAGGGCAGCAACATATTCAGTGTGTTCTGCTGCTTTGATGAAGGGAAGCTGATAATCCTTTTCAATGGCATCCAGAAGAAATCACAGAAAACGCCAAAAGAGGCACTGGATAAAGCTGAGGCACTGATGAAGAAATATTTTGAATTGAAAAAGGAGCAAGGAAATGGGAAATAACAAAAAACTGAATCTCACACCTGTTGAGGACCTTATTACAGAAGAATTCGGCAAGGTCGGCACGCCGGAGCGCGACGCATTCGAAATGGAGTGCGACGCATTCATCATTGGTGAGCAATTGAAAGACGAACGCTTGAGGGCTGGGCTGACACAAGAGGAATTGGCGGATAGAATAGGCACCAAGAAAAGTTTCATCTCCCGTGTTGAAAAAGGACGGGCTGACATCCAGTTGTCAACGCTGGTGAAAGTATTCCGAGGACTCGGAAGAGAAGTCAGTGTACGCATCTCATAGCATAATCGACAATCCAAACTGGATCTATTCAATCTGCCCAGCTGGATGAATCAAACTCACGTCATCGTCGAATCCGCTTATGTTTTGTTCGTTCGCACATACATATGTTTTTAACTTCTAGATTTGCACCATCGTTTAAGAACAGAATATTCTACTGTGGTGCGGTCTATTTCTTCCTATAGATTGCCATATCT
>JAKSJH010000009.1 GCA_024398315.1 Bacteroidales bacterium | reverse complement strand
AACTACGACGAGTCCAAGGTTCCTGAATATGTCCTCCCTGACGCCCTGACCTTCGACAACGGCAAGGAAGTCCGCAACAAGAGGCAGTGGAAACGCCGCCGCAAGGAGATTCTCGAAACCTTCGCTTCCGAGATGTACGGCCATGTTCCAGCGAGGCCGAAAGGCCTGCATTTCGCCACTGTCAGCGAGGAGAAGGGTCTCTTCGATGGTGTTGCCGACAAGAAGGTCGTAAGAATATTTCTGGACAAAGAGGAAACCCACAGCTTCGATGTCCTTGTCTACATGCCCGCACAGGCAGAAGGCCCGGTGCCGATGATGGTGGGTCTCAATTTCGGTCCGCAGGAGACAGAACCTGGCGGCCAGAACATCCAGCGCTGGCAGTTCGAGATGGCCTGCAGGGAAGGCATCGGAGTCGCAACGGCCTGGCACAATTCCATAGAACCCGACGAGAAGGACACGAAGCAGACCTATGGTCTCCGCTACTGGTATGGCCCTGAATATGACTGGGGCGCCATCAGTGCATGGTCCTGGGCTCTCAGCAGGATAATGGATTATCTGGAGACAGATCCGGCTGTGGACAGCCGCAAAGTCACCGTGATGGGTCACTCGCGTCTGGGGAAGACCGCTCTCTGGGCCGGCGCGAACGACCTTCGTTTCGCAGCGGTGATCTCCAACAATTCCGGCTGCTGCGGTGCTGCTGTCTCCCGCAGGAAATATGGCGAGACGTTCGAGATAATCGGCACTGCGTTCCCTTACTGGTTCGTCCGCGGTTTCGACAAGTATTTCGGCAAGGAGGAGATGTTCCCTTCAGACCAGCACGAACTGGCGGCCCTGATAGCCCCGAGACCACTGTACATAGCCAGCGCCAAGGAGGACCGGTGGGCGGATCCGAAAGGCGAATGGCTCTGCGCCAGCGAAGCGGGCTGGATCTACGAGAAGATCTTCGGGCTTGGCATCATGAAGCATGTGGATTCAATGCCGGCAGTGGACGAGCCTGACGACGATGGCATCGTCGCCTACAAGATCCGCAGCGGTGCCCACAACGTCCTCGCCGAGGACTGGGCCTGCTACCTCGCCTTCGTCAAGAAGAATCTGGTTGACCGGAAATAATTGATACTGAATATGTCAGAAGATTGTCTGAACCTGACTGAACCCTTCCTCCACCCTGTCCTCAGGGGGTCTCTCCGTGATGCCGGGGAACTCCTCCGGAAGGTTGCCGGGCCTTGCAGCGGAATCTATGTCGTCCACGACTCCAACGTCCTCTGGGTGGTCCGTGAGATCGAAGCCGTTCTTGAACCTTCCGCCGTCCTGTCCCTGGACATCAGCGAAAAGACAAAGACTCTCGGTACTGCCGAGAGGGTCTGCCGCTGGCTCCTGGAAAACGGCGCCGACAGGAATTCCTTCGTGGTCGCTGTCGGTGGCGGGGTCACGACCGATCTGGTGGGGTTCGCCGCCTCGGTCTTCATGAGGGGAGTGCGTTTCGCTTTCCTTCCGACCACCTTGCTCGCCCAGGTCGATGCGTCCATAGGTGGCAAGACGGGAGTGGACCTGGACTCCCTGAAGAACATGATAGGGGTCTTCCGCCCCTGCGAGTTGACTTTTATCTGCCCGGAGGTGCTTGAGACGCTTGAATATTCAGAAATCACCGGGGGTGCGTCCGAACTGTTCAAGTCTTTCATCATCGACAACGGCAGCGGAGGATATTCAAAGGCTCTGGATTTCTTCCGTCGCCTTCGCGAGGCTGCTTCGTCGGGTTCGGTCAAGTCATTCCTGAAGGACAATTCCGACTCCCTGCAGGGAATCATCTCCTCAGCCGCCAGCGTCAAGGCCGCCATTGTCGGAAGGGATCCGTATGAGTCCGGAGAACGCAGAGTACTCAATCTCGGCCACACTTTCGCCCATGCCATCGAAAAGGTGTCCTCTTCGGAAATTCCTCATGGTGAGGCTGTTGCGATGGGGATAATCCTTGCCGCCAGACTGTCGGAGAGACTTGGCCTCGCCGATGCAGGCTTCGCCTCAGTGCTGGAAGATGATTTCCGCTCCTGCGGTCTGATGACAGTCTGCCCTTTCTCTGTCACCTCTCTGGTTGACGCAATGTCTTCCGACAAGAAATCCTCAGGAGACCAGATCAGCTTCATCCTCCCCGAGCGTGTCGGGTCGGTCGTCATCCACCCCCTCACCGCCGGCCGTGCCGCCGCTCTCCTCACGGACTGAGCCGGCAAATGTTGAAATATTCACAAACAATCACTATCTTTCGGGTTGATAACACTCGATGACCATGGAAAAGAACAATTCTGGAATCTCAAGACGCAGTTTCATCCGCAGTTCCGCTCTCGGGACGGTCGGTCTGGCTCTTGGTGCGAACGCCCTTCCTCTTTCCGCCGCTTCGAAGACCAAGGCTTCCGCGGCTCCTGACGAGAAGTCCTTGTACTCAAGCTGGCGCAGCGCCCAGATGCCCGAGGTCCCGAACAGGCTCAGCAGGCATATTCATGAACTGGCTGACGAAGGCTTCTCCGGCAAGTGGGGCCACACTCTGGTGACTCCGGACTGGGACTTCTCCGAGGTCAACGAGGCTGGTGTGGACGCTCAGATCCGCTACGGCCGTGCCGCCCTCAGTGTGGCGAAGAACGCTCCTCTGCGTTTCCTGCCGGGCGAGCTTGTAGTCGGTTCGGCCTCCCTGCTCCCTGCGGCCCAGCACCTTATTCCGTGCATGAACGGGACCGGTTCGGTCAGCCACACCACTCTCGGTTTCGAGAGGGTGCTCAACATAGGCTACAAGGGTCTGCGTGAGGAGATTGACGAAAGGCTCTCCCGTGGCGGACTCGACCAGCAGGGCCTCGATCTTCTCGAAGGCATGAAGATGTCCATAGACGCCGCCCTTATCTGGAACAAGCGCCATATCGACGCTCTCGAAGCCATGAAGGCCGGTGCCTCGAAGGAGGACGCAGAAAGATATTCAATGCAGATACAGACCCTCAGCAGGGTGCCGGAGAATCCTCCGACATCGTTCCGCGAGGCGGTCCAGATGCTCTGGTCGCTGTACTGCTTCCACCGCCCGATGGGCAACTGGTCCGGACTAGGCAGGGTCGACAGGATGCTCGGCGGCTTCCTTGAGGCGGATCTCAAGAAGGGTGAGATCACCATGGACGAGGCCCGCGAGCTCATCGCTCATTTCTGGGTGAAGGGCATGGAGTGGATCGGCGTTCCTAATCCTTCGGGCGACGCCCAGTTCTACCAGAACGTGATTCTCGGCGGCATCGACAAGAACTGCCGGGAAGTGACCAACGATGTGACCTACCTCATCCTTGACGTTGTCGAGGAACTCCACATAAGTGACTATCCTATCGCTGTCAGAATAGGTGACAAGACTCCGGAGAAACTGTTCCGCCGCATTGCCGAGGTCCAGAGGTTCGGAGGCGGCATAGTCTCCGTCTACAATGAGAATGTCGTCATCGACGGCCTCACCAAGTTCGGCTATCCTTTGGAGGAGGCCCGTGAGTACACCAACGACGGTTGCTGGGAGTGCATCATCCCTGGCAAGACCACATTCATCTACTGGCCGTCCGACATGGTGCCTGTCCTCAACCAGGCCCTGAAGCTCGACACCGGGGAGAAACTGGACGACAGCGATTTCGACAGCCTCTACGCCCGCTTCGTCAAGTGTCTTGAGGCTGACGTCAAGATCCGTCAGGATGTCCTGGACAATGAATATCTCAACCCGGAGATTCCATGCGCCCTTGTCTCGATGTTCGTCGAAGGCTGTGTCGAGAGCGGCCGCAGCTACTACAACCGCGGTTCGAAATATTCAGTCAAGGGAATCCACTACGGAGGAGTCTCCGATGTCGCCAACAGCCTGCTGGTCATCAAGAAGCTGGTCTTCGAGGACAAGTACATCGGTCTGAACGATTTCATGGCCATCCTCAGGAACAACTGGGAGGGCAATGAGGGTCTCCGCCGTCTTGTTCAGAACCGCTTCACGTTCTACGGCAACGATGACGCCGAGGCTGATGCGATGATGGGCCGTGTCTTCGATGACTACACTTCAATCGTGGGTCAGATCAAGGAGCGCAACGGTGTCAAGCGTCCTTGCGGCATCAGTACGTTCGGCCGTGAGATCGACTGGAGGATGATGCGTCTGGCTCTCGCAGAAGGAAGCAGAGTCGGTGACATCCTCGCGACCAACTGTTCTCCTACACCTGGCTCGGACCGCAAGGGACCTACTTCGGCTCTCAACTCCTACTGCAAGCTGGACTTCACCAAGTCCCCTAACGGCGCCACTCTCGAACTGAAGATCCTCCCTCAGTCGGTCAAGGGTGAGAACGGTGTCAAGGCCATGGTCTCGCTGCTGAAGACTTTCCGTGAGAAGGGCGGTTTCTACATGCACATCGACGTGGTCGACACCGCAACCCTCATAGACGCCCAGATGCATCCTGAGAAATACCCGAACCTTCCGGTGCGTGTCGCAGGCTGGTCCGCCCGTTTCACCACTCTCTGCAAGGAGTGGCAGGACATGGTCATACAGCGCACCCAGCAGCTCTGCTAGGGATCTCTGACATATTCTTAATGAATGGCGCCGATGGCGCCGGCATAGAACTCGATCTCCTCGTCTGACGGTTCCCTGAACCTGATTTCGGGGAGATTCAGTTTTGTCCTCTTGGCGTTGCCAAGGAGGTGGTAGGGGATTACTTCCTTCTGTGCGTCCGGGAATTCTTCGAGCAGTCCTGCGGTGGCTTCGATGATTCTGTCCTGGAGGTGGATTTCGGGGATGAATATCATCCTCAGAAGCATCCGGGCACCTGTGTGATAGACTTTCCTGAGATTATCCAGGACCTTGTTCAGGCCGCCTCCGGTGTACTTCCGGTAGAGGTCTTCGTCAACGAGCTTGACGTCCCAGATGAACAGGTCGGTCCAGGGAGCGAATCTCTCAAGATAGTCCTCCGTCCGTCCGCAGCCCGAGGTCTCCATTGCGGTGTGGATCCCTGCTTTCCGGGCTTCCTTCAGCAGTTCGGATGAAAAATCAGGCTGGAAAGCCGGCTCGCCTCCGGAAAGAGTCATTCCGCCGCCGGAATGCCTGTAGTAGGCCTCGTCCTTCATCACTTCGTCGATGACCTCCTGCGAGGTCATCTTGCGTCCGCAGAGTTCCATCGCCCCACTCTGACATATTCTTGAATATTCAGAAATGCTGACAGCAGCTTCTTCCTTGTGAATCATGTCCGAGTTGTCTCCGTAATGACCGCCCTTTATGGCGGGAGCCGGTCCGAAGTGGTTGCCGCCGCAGGCTCCGCACCCGATGCAGCGCTGCTTGTGGAACATGATCTGGGGTTCCCGGGACTGTGATTCAGGGTTGTGGCACCACTCGCAATGCAGCGGGCAGCCCTTCAGGAAGACCGTCGTCCGCACTCCTGGCCCGTCGTGGGTGGAGAAATGCTGTATGTCGAATATGGTGCCTTCCGTCATTGTTGCGACAGGCTGTGGTGTTGTTTGGAAATGATTGATATTCAGTAGTATGGTATAGCCCTATTCGGTGTAGTAGCTCTTTGGGAACTTGAATGTCGAATAGCTTCCCGGGACGCTGTCGTACCACCTGTTCAAGGATCCGTTCGGTGTGTCCAGCACGAATTTGTAGAATCCGGACTTCGGTAGTTCATTGAGGTCGACGGTGTATTCTTCGGCCTTGGCAGGAACTTTCCCGACCTCGATCCATTCTTCCTTGCCGCCCTTCTTGAAGTTGTTGGTGGTTGCTGCATAGACGGTCACCTGGGCCTTCCTGTTGAGGCAGGTCCAGTGCAGGTTCACCTTGCTGTCGTAAGGATCGACCTCCATGTCCATGATGTCGCTCTTTCCGTAGAATGAGGTGCCGTCCTGCTCCCATCTGACATCCCTCGGGACCTCGAAACCCATGAACTTGCAGATGGACGGGTTGATGTCGACGGCGGCGCTCCTGCCGCTGGTGAGTCTCTTGTTGACCTTCTTGTTGGTGGCCACCCAGGTGGTGCGTTCCCTTTCGGTCTGACCGCCGTGGTGGTGGCCGTCGTAGCCGCGGCCGTGGTCGGTGGTCACGATGACCATCCACTCCTCGTCGAAGTTCTTCTCGCGGTACTTGACTGCGTCCCAGACCCTCTGCACCTGTCTGTCTGCGAGACGGACGGACTCGTCCAGGAATTCTCCGTTACCGAATATATGGCCAGCATCGTCTGTGTACCACAGATAGACCCAGCTCATGTCCGGGGCATTCTCGCGGATGCACTCGGCGGCCAGTTTCGAGACATGTTCGTCGATGTCGAAGATACGGAGTTCGTTCTCCTTGTCCGGGAAGGCGGCATGGTCATGCTCATAGCCGTCGCAGACATAGTCAATCTTGAGATTGCCCGTCTCCGGCTTCCCTTCTCCGATGAGCACGGTCCTGTTGTCGAGCCAGCTGGAGAAGAGGCCGGTAGTGATCTCCCTGTCCTGTTCCTTTGCGATTCTGAATATCGTCCAGTAGTTGTAGTTGGGATCCAGGTTCTCATTGCCCGGGACGTTGTGCTTATTGACCCAGGTGGCGGTGAGGATGTCCGTGTAGCCGACCGCCGAGATGGTCGGGGTCTGGTCGTACCTGCCTACGGTTCCTCCCACATAGCTTCTTCCGTAGCCGCCCCGTGAGGCGATTTCGTCGATTGCAGGGAGTTCGAGCCTCTCGATGACGTCGGCTGGAATTCCGTCCAGAATGATGTAAACAACCTTGCGCTGTCTGGCTCCGAGACTGAGCGAAACCGCAAGAACGAGTAAAATAAGTGTCAATAATCTTTTCATAGTCCAAAAATATGCATTTTTTTCAGAAAAAATTTGCAGATTCAAAAAAAGTCCCTACCTTTGCTATCCCAACGCGGAAATAGCTCAGTTGGTAGAGCACGACCTTGCCAAGGTCGGGGTCGCGAGTTCAAGTCTCGTTTTCCGCTCCACAAGAGAGATGCATCCCGCACCTCTCTTTTTTTGTTCCCTGCACCTCCGTTCCCGACTTGAACTCACGACCCGCCCCCGAGGGGTCTGACGGCTTGCCGTCAGGGGGGTAACGTAGAAGTCGCGTCTCTCGCGCGCAGCGCGAGTTCAAGTCTCGTTTTCCGCTCCACAAGAGAGATGCATCCCGCACCTCTCTTTTTTTGTTCCCTGCACCTCCGTTCCCGACTTGAACTCACGACCCGCCCCCGAGGGGTCTGACGGCTTGCCGTCAGGGGGGTAACGTAGAAGTCGCTGCACTTGATTCAGGGTCTCATCCATAGTGTGTTGGGATGGGATGCCGGATCACGTCCGGCATGACGCTGAGGTGTCCGGCATTACCCTGAGGCCGCACCTTGGCTTGGATGGACATCTGATCCGCCCCGGGAGCGCTGAATCGTTTGACTGCTCCGGTTTCGCAGTAAAAGTACGGTTTCGGGAGCGCTGAAACCTTTTGTCGCTCCGATTCTTTGTCAGAAAGGCATTGAGATGCAGAAATGACTTTATGGCTTCTGTGGTAGTCACGGAGGGACGCTTTGCACGTAACCTCCAAAATACGGGGCAGGTTACGTGCGCCCTTGACAAAGAAATGTGCCCTGCAGTGCCGTAGAAGGGCGATTCTACCGTTTCCGGTGCCCGTAATGTAAGCGAAAATTGGAGGTTACGGGCAAAAGGCTGCATAAATCGATGTTCAGGTGTGCAGATGCTTTTCCGGTATTCTGGATTGCGGACGAACACATGCTTTTCCCGATGATTCGAGATCCGGATCATGATGATTTGCTTCATCTGTTCCGACAAAAATGCGTTCGTCGATGAAACCTTTTTATCTTTACAGTCGTTAAACATGGCGTAAAACAAATAACGATTGTGATATGATGATTTTAACAGCAAACGCATGGCATTCCATTTCAGAGGCAGTGAGCAATATTGCCATTTTTGCCGCTATGCCTACCCTTGTCGTCTGGATCTGCCTGAAGGTAAGAAACCAGAAATTCAACAAAGTGATTGATCTTGCGCAGTTTGCACTTGAAAAGGACCCCTCGTTGAATCTGGATGATTTCATGGCGAAACTGTCGCCGGCCAAGAGGACATATGCACAGAAAAGTGTAACGCTCATCCTGATTTCCTGCATCCTGATTCTTCTTGGACTGGCTGCAGCGACTATCGCTTGGGTTTTCAATTCAAAGGGGCAGAATGGTCCGTACGCATTCTTCGGCATAGTCGCCTGTGTCCTTCTTGCAGTAGGTATTTCATTCCTTATCTCCTTCTTCTATACAAGGAACCTTGTCCGCAAGGGACTTCTGAAGTAATCAGGCAAATTGAAATCTGAACGCTTCATAGAACTTGTCAAGAGCAATCAGGAACCGCTCCGACGGTTTCTGATTACGCTGTGCTGTGGAAACAGGGAGGAGGCGGAGGACATCGCTCAGGACACTCTCATCAAGGCTTATCTGAGTTCTCCGACTTATGAAGAGAGGTACAAGTTCTCCACATGGCTGTTCAAGATCGCGTACAACACTTATCTGGACAGAGGGAAGCGGGCTGGTTCAAGGTTGCATTTCGATGTCATCGGCGAAAACGGCTGGATACCGGAGGCGTCAGTGGAAGAAGAGATATTCAAATATCAAAGCCTCTATCATGCATTGGAGCAGATATCCGAACGTGAACGTACCGCAATACTCCTTCATTACATAGGGGGATATTCCGTAAAGGAATCCGCCGAAATCATGAACTGCTCCTCAGGAGCCCTCAAACTGCTTCTCATGAGAGGCAGAAACAAATTGAAAGAACTATTGGATCTGGAATGAATATGACACCTGAAGAACTGTTCGATTCCTTCAACCCGGACCTTGGAGACAAGGACCGCTATGTTGAAGAGTTGTCAAAGAAACTGGAGTCAGTGGAAATGCTTCACAGAATATGTGAGGAGAATGCCCGCAATACCAAGGTCGCAGTGCTTGTTGCTGCAGTCGTTGGATTGCTGCTGGGAGGATTCATCATGGCCGTGGTCCTGCTGGGTCCGGCTTCCGGCTTGGATTTCAACCTCAAGCTTGGTGCCCGGGTGCTGAATTTTTCCATCCGTTATTCCTATCTTACAATGCTTCTGCTCACCGCCGTACCGGTCTGTCTGTTCATCTCCCTCTCCCTTCGGCAGCAGTGGGGAAGAAGTGATTGAGCTGAATCCGGCCTTTTTGTCTTCGGGCGGATGCGGTTTGCCGGATATTTGCTATTTTTTGAAGTTTTTGTCAACCATTTCAAAACAACTTCTTCGTATCTTTGCGGGTATGAAACTCGCAATACTTGCATCTTTGAACGGGACCAATGCCCGCGCTATTGTCGAAGCGACGAAAAAAGGCACTCTGGATGCCGAAGTTGCCGTTGTTGTCACCAACAGGCAGGAGGCCGGGGTCATCTCCCTTTTCAAGGATTCGGACATCCCTGTCGAAATCATCCCGTCAAAGGGGATCAAGGACCGGGAGGAGTACGACCGCATGGTCATCAATGCCTTGAGCGAATATCAGGTTGACACCATCGCCCTGGCGGGATGGATGAGAATACTCAGCAATCTGTTCATAGACGCCTTCCCGGGAAGGATCATCAACCTCCATCCTGCGCTTCTGCCAAGTTTCCCGGGCGGGACCGGAATCTCCGATGCTTATGATTTCGGCGTGAAGATAGCCGGATGCTCGGTCCACCTCGTCAATCCAGTTCTGGACGGGGGGCCGATAATCATCCAGGCCGCCGTCCCCGTCACCGGAACAAGGGAGGAACTCGAAGAAAGGATCCACCGGATGGAACATCTGATTTTCCCCCAGGCGCTTCAGTGGATGGCTGAAGGCCGCATATCCGTCGAAGGCCATCGCACATCGCTGGCACCCGCATCCCACAGCGTCAGGGAAGTCAGCGTGGTTGAAGGGTGCGTGATCTCTCCGGCATTGGAACTTCCGTTGTAGGCGGTTTGTCCTCCCTTTGTGATCCGACCTGTTTGAGAAGCCTATCTCTTCTTGCGTCCGAGAAGTTCGATGACCAGCACGAAGGCGGCTCCGGCGAGGGCCCAGACAACAGCGGCTCCGATGTGGAGGGTGCCTGCAGGGTCTCCGGTCAGGACGTTGGCGGCCTCGCAGGCCTGCATGTCAGCCCATGGCCAGACCTTGACGAGGGAACCGAGGGTGAATCCGATCAGCACCAGCAGGGTCTGTTTCTCGAACTTGCCTATCAGCCAGTGGAGGAACTTGGAGAATGCGCAGATGCCGGCTGCGCAGCCGATGGCGAAGACCACCAGCACAGGGATGTCCAGGTTGCTGATGGCTCCCATGATGTAGTCGTACTTGCCGAGAAGCACCAGGATGAAACTGCCGGAGATGCCGGGCAGGATCATTGTGCAGATGGCGATGGCTCCGCAGACTGCCACGAACCAGAGACTGTCGGTGGTCTGCGAAGGGGAGAGCAGGCATATCACAGCACCCAGGGCGACGCCCAGCGCGAGCCATCCGAAGTCTGGTGCCTTCCAGTCCTTGATGTCGTGGAGCAAGAAGGCCGCGGACACGAGTATGAGCCCCAGGAAGAAGGCCCAGGTCTGGACCGGATGGTTGTGGAGGACATATTCCATAACCTTGGCGAGGGAGAATATGCTCACGATGACACCAATGGCCAGATATAGGAGGAAGGTGCCGTGGATGGCTTCCCAGAACTCCTTGAACTTTCTCTGGAACAGCAGTTTCCAGGTCTTGGGGGTCATGAGGGAGTTGAGAGCCTCGATCAGTTCATTGAATATGCCCGTAAGCAGCGCGATGGTGCCGCCGGAGACTCCTGGAATGACATTGGCCGCCCCCATCGCAAAACCTTTGGCGGAGACGGTCAGGTTGTTGAGTATGTTCTTGGTCATCAGTTACTGGATTCTGAGAAGATATTCCTTGATTGCCTGGAAACTCTCGTACTGGGAGAGGCTCTTGTTGGCCGGATCCTTTATCACGAGGTCGAACAGGTCGTTGCTCATCTGGAGACGTCCGATCTTGAAGCGGGCCCTGGAAGTGCGTGCCAGGTATTCCACGGCGAAGTTCGGCTCCTTGATGAGCGAGATGAACACGTCCGGGTCCTGTTCCTTGAGCACATGGAGCTTGTACTTGTTAGGTCTGCCGAGCCAGTCCAGGTCCTTCTTGGTGATGGTGGTCTGGATGCTGGTGATCAGCCTGTCCTCGCTTCCGATCTTGCGGAAGTCCTGGAAAAAGACGCTGCCGTTGATGTTGTGGGCGCGGAAAAAGTTCATGATGGCTGTCTTGCAGGAGTCGAAGGATGTGTCCTCGACATCTATGACGGCAACATAGGACCTCATCTTGCCCAGAGGGAGGATCTGGGTGGAGACATTGCTCGCGTTCCTCTTCAGGCTTCTCTTCCGGAGTATTTCCTTGGCAAATTCTAACATAACTGGCTCCTTGTCTTTTGGAAGACCCGGAATGACCGGGCCATATGCAAAGTTAACGATAATTCGTTTATTTTTGACTATCTTTGTGACTATGGATGGGAAAGTTGGGAAAATTCTGAAATATATTCTCCTGCTGGCCGTCGCAGCCGTCCTTCTTTTCTTCGCATTCAGGAAAATCGAATGGGATGAATTCTGGTCGGCGCTCAAGGCCTGTCGCTGGAGCGGGGTGGTCCTTTCCATGCTGATCGGCATCCTGGCATTCTTCTTCAGAGCCCTTCGATGGAGGCAGCTTCTGCTGCCTGTCGATGCTTCGACATCCCGTCTCACCTGCTTCAATGCAATCAACATCAGCTACATGGTCAACCTTGTCCTGCCAAGGGTGGGGGAGTTCGTCCGATGCGGGTTCATCACAGCCCGTTCCGCCAAGGACCCGGACGCTCCGGAAGGGGAGCCCCGCCGTCTCGCGACCTATGACAAGGTCCTCGGCACGGCCGCCCTCGACCGTACGGCTGATGTGCTTGCTTTGGGAATATTCCTTTGCGCATTCCTGCTTTTCACCTGGAAGAGATTCGGAGCCTTCTTCATGGACAAGATATTCCTGAGCGCTTCCGGGACTGTCTCTGCCGTGAAGGTGATTGTCCTCTGCGCTCTGGCTCTCCTTGCCGCCGCAGGACTCTTCCTGGTCATCCGCTTCTCCGACAGATGGGCCCCGCTCAAGAAGGTCAGCGGGTTCTGCAAGGGACTCTGGGAGGGCTTCCTCAGCTGTCTGAAGATGAAGAACGCATGGTGGTTCTTCGTACTTACGGTGCTGATCTGGGTCTGCTACTGGTTCATGAGCGCATCGGTCCTGTGGGCCATCCAGGGGATATCCCCGGGCGCAGTCGCTCCGGCCATGGCTGCTTCAGTCGAGTCACTGCGGGGCCTCGGCCTCGTGGACGCCCTGTTCCTGATGCTCGCCGGCAGCCTTGCCTCCGTCGTTCCGGTGCCTGGTGGTTTCGGTGCCTTCCACTTCATCGTGGGCGGAGCCATCTCCACCGTCTACGGTGTCCCTTTCGAGTTCGGAATCATATTCGCAACGCTGTCGCATGAGTCACAGACCATCTGCCAGGCTCTCTGCGGAGGCTTGTCCTACCTTAGTGAATCAACACGAAAACAATAACTGTATGAAAAGAATCCTGATGATCGCGGCCCTCGCCGCATGCTCTCTGCTGTCATCGATGCAGGCAGGGGCTGAAGAATATCCTTGGAAGGCAAAGTGGATTGCCACCGAGCCTTGCCAGAGCGAACCTAACACCTGGATGGCTTTCGTCAAGAAGGTGGACATCGACAAAGTTCCGGCCACACTCGAGGCCAGGATCGCCGCCGACTCCAAGTACTGGCTCTGGATCAACGGGGAGATGGTCGTCTACGAAGGCGGCCTGAAGCGCGGCCCCGCTCCTGGAGACACCTACTACGACAAGGTTGACATAGCACCTTATCTCAAGAAGGGCGAGAACATCATCGCAGCCCGTGTCTGGTTCTTCGGAAAGAACGGTTTCAGCCACATGACCAGCGGCGCTCTCGGATTCATATTCGAAGCCCTGGGGGACGGCATCGAGATCGTCAGCGACAAATCCTGGAAAGCTTCTTTCGAAAGGTCCTTCAGCACCGCTGAATGCCGGAAGACCAATTACCGCCTGCCGGAGAGCAACATACGCTACGATGCCAGGGCGTTCTCGAAGGATTGGTTCAAGACAGGGGAGACCAAGGGCTTCTCTTCTGCCCTGGAACTTGGTGTCGGAGTCGGCAGAGCTCCGTTCGGCAAGATGGTCGAGAGACCTATCCCGATGTGGAAGGACTTCGGACTCAAGGAATATGTGTCCACCCGCCAGAGCAGCGACACCCTCTACTGCAAGGTCCCATACAACTGCCAGTACGCCCCTTACCTCAAGGTCGAGGCCCCTGCAGGCAAGGTGATTTCGATGCTCACCGACCATGATATCGTCACCGGAGAGAAGTGCGTCAGCGCTGAATATGTCACCTGCGACGGCGTCCAGGAATATGAAAACCCGGGCTGGATGAACGGAGAGCTGATGATGTACGTCATTCCTGAGGGTGTCAAGGTCCTCGACGTCAAGTTCCACGAAACCGGCTATGACACCGAGTTCGCCGGCTCTTTCAAGTGCGACGACGAATTCCTCAACGACTACTGGACCAAGGCGCAGCGCACGATGTATGTCTGCATGAGGGACACCTACTACGACTGTCCTGACCGCGAAAGGGCCCAGTGGTGGGGCGACGAGGTCAACGAACTCAACGAAGCCTTCTACTGCATGGACAGGAAGTCCGACCTTCTCGCCCGCAAGGGTATCCTCGAACTTGCCGCCTGGCAGAAGAACGACGGAGTCCTCTATGCTCCGATTCCTTGCGGCAACTACCACAAGGAGCTTCCGATGCAGATTCTCAATTCCATCGGCTGGTACGGCTTCCACAACTTCTACTGGTACACCGGCGACGACAGCTTCATTCCTGAGGTCTATGATGCAATGCACAAGTATCTCCACACAGTCTGGCAGCTCGACGAGGACGGCCTTCCGATCTACCGTACAGGTGCCTGGGACTGGCCTGACGCCGGTTCCCACCAGGACAGCCACGCGCAGCTCCACTGCTGGTACTATCTCGCACTCAAGGCTGAGGCCGACTTCGCCCGCATGCTGGGCTACGAGGCCGACCAGGCCCAGGACGAGGCCATGATGAAGGTCATCGCAGACAAGCTCAACGCTGACTACTGGAACGGTACCGAGTACCGCACACCGGGCCACACCGATGTCGCCGATGACCGTGTGCAGGCTCTCGCCGTGATCTCCGGAATCGCTTCCGAGGACAAGTACCCTGCAATCAAGGCAGTCCTCGCCCGTGAATATCACGCCACCACCTACATGACCCCATACGTCCTTGAAGCCATCTACAAGATGGGCGAGCCTCAGATGGCGTTAGACAGGATGAAGAAGATGTATCCGACCGTCATGTCCGAGAATTCATCGACTCTCTACGAGCACTGGAACTTCGACGGCACCTGCAACCATGCATGGGCCGGAGGCGGCATCATCTCGATGGGCAACCGTCTTGCAGGCATCGAGCCTACCGCTCCTGGATTCAAGACCTTCAAGGTGGCTCCTGCCATCGTCGGCACGACCCTGAAGTCCATCACCACCACCGTGGTGACCAACTACGGCAACATCGACGTGGACCTTCTCCGCAAGGGAAAGAGAGTGACCGCCACGATCACCGTCCCTGAAGGCACGACCTGCGAAGTGACTCTCGCCAACGGCAAGCCTGCGACCCTGGAGCCTGGCACCCACACCGTCAGACTCTAGGCTTAGGAGCCTTGAGGGTGTCTCCTTCGTTGAAACCTTGGTTGAAAGGGAGTTCAGTGTCGCTGACTCCCTTTTTCATCAGTTCCTTGAGTTCCGGGAGATAGGACTGGTAGACCTTTCTCGGAAGCACGCCGTGCTCCTTGCAGATGCTCGCCGCCATTCCGACCACTTCGCCCATCATGCCGATCGTGCGCATGAGCCTGGTTGAACCCAGGGCCACGTGTGTCACGCTGATGTTGCGTCCTGCCATGAACATGTTGTCCACGTTGCGACTGTACAGGCACCTGTACGGAACAGCGTAAGGATAGATTGGATTGTGCTTCGTTTCGGCCTTGAATTCGTTGCCGGGGAAATGGCTGCTGTTGACCTTGTCCGGGAAATGGAGGTCGAAATGCCAGGTGGTCGTGAACGAGGCATCCTCATGGAACACCTGCTTGTCGACGTCACCCTGCTTGAGAACATAGTCTCCCATCAACCTGCGTGACTCGCGCTTCCCTGCTACATAGGCGACCCAGCCAAGCTCCCTCCGGGCGAAGTCGGATCGGACTGAAGAGTGGTTCTTGATGTAGCTCCAGTTTGCATATATCACGAGCATCCCGTAGTCCCTGATGCGCTCGAAATCGTTGATCTGGTCGAAGTTCATCCCGGTCTCCCAGGTCCACTCTCCCAACTTCACGTTCTCGAAGTTCTCCTCATTGAAGACAGGACCCCAGCTGAATTCTGGGAATATGCTTTCCTCTGCCGTTTCGGTCGAATACCACTGCACTGAGGCGCCCATGGTCAGGTCATCGCCTTTCTCAGGGGCCAGAGGCTCTCCGAACTCGTCCCGGCCTTCACGGCCCATCCTCCAGTCGGCTCCGGCCATGAATCCCAGGTTGCCGTCTCCGGTGCAGTCCGCGAACAGGGGAGCGCTGACCTTGAGCTCGGATCCGTTCTCTATGTGCCGGATTACGACCGATGAAATACGGCTTCCATCCATGCTGACCTTGACCGCCCTGAAATTGCGCAGTTCGGTGATGTTCTCTTCTGCTTTGACGATGGCATCTTTCTTCCAGTCCTCGTAGTTCTCCGCAGGCTGTGCGTTGCCGCCTCTGGAGTGCCCGAATTCTCTGAACATGCGGCCCAGGGCGGGGTATGGCTCCATTTCTGACCTGCCACCGAGATGTACTCGGATCTCAGCCGAATTGTTGCCGCCGATCACAGGACGGTCGCTGATCAGGGCGACCTTCAAACCCAGTCTTGCGGCGGACACGGCCGTGCATATTCCTCCGATGCCTGCTCCAACGACGACAAGGTCGAATTCTCCTCCGTCGGAAGGCTCCTTCGGAAGGGTTCCGCACCTGCGTCTGAATGAATCCAGCCCGCTCAGATCGTCAGGCAGGGAGAGGCCGGTTTCCCTTGAGAGGAAGATTGCGTCGCACCGGCCGTCGAATCCTGTGAGGTCGGACAGGGCGAGGACGGACTTCCCGGCCTTCAGTTTCGCACTTCCGGCATATTGCCAGTTCCAGCGGCTCCCGGTGGTACCTAGAGTCTGCTCCAGAATTTTTCCACCGATCTTGATTCTGAATGCGCCGGGACCTTCTTCCTTGTTCCAGGGTGCAGTCCAGTTGTAGGTGCGCACCCAGATGTGGTAGGTGCCTGATTTCCTGATTGAAATTTCGGTGGATGCGTCCTCCACGGCCCGGCCCAGCCCGTGGGCGATCAGATAAGGCGAGCCCATCTGGTCCATGAACTGCTGGTCCACTTTCCATCCTCCCTTGTCCGCGAAACTCTCGGCTTCGACAAGGATGCCGTCAGGAACTGCCGGACCTCGGCTTGAATATGATGCATAAGCAAGCAGGCCGCTGCAAAAGAGCAGCAGGCCTGCTATCAATATCTTTCTGATACCGTCCACCTTGTTAAGATTGATCAGATGCGGCTGGCGATCCAGTCTCCGACTTCGGAGGTTGAATAAGCCTTGCCACCGCCGGCGAGGTCCTCGGTGACGACGCACTCGTCGATGGAGGCTGCAACGGCGTCGCGGATGGCCTTGCCTTCTGCCATCAGACCGAAGCCATATTCAAACATCATGGCAGCGGAGAGGATGGCGGCGACAGGGTTGGCGATGTTCTTGCCGGCGGCCTGAGGATAGGATCCGTGGATAGGCTCGAAGAGGCTGGTGTGCTCTCCCACTGAAGCGGAAGCGAGAAGTCCCATTGAACCGGAGATGCAGCTGGCTTCGTCGGTGAGGATGTCGCCGAAAGTGTTCTCGGTGACCATCACGTCGAAGAACTTAGGACCGCTGACGAGCTTCATGGCGGCGTTGTCCACGAACATGTAGTCTACCTTGACGTCAGGGTAGGATGCTTCCATTCCCTGGGCGACCTCCCTCCAGAGCCTTGAGGACTCGAGGACGTTGGCCTTGTCCACGACTGTCAGATGCTTCCTTCTGCGCCCGGCGAACTCGAATGCGAGCTTGAGGATCCTTTCGACCTCGGCACGGGTGTAGATGTTGGTGTCGTATGCTGTGTTCCCGCCGTCCTTGCGGCCTTTCTCACCGAAGTACATGCCTCCTGTGAGCTCCCTGATGCAGACGAAGTCAGCGCCTTCGACCAGCTCGGTCTTCAGAGGGGACTTGTCTGCGAGGGACTTGAAAGTCTCGACAGGGCGGATGTTGGCGAAGAGACCGAGACGCTTGCGGATGGCGAGCAGACCCTGTTCCGGGCGTACCTTTGCGGTAGGGTCGTTGTCGTACTTGGGGTCACCGACTGCGCCGAAGAGGACCGCGTCGCTGGCCATGCAGGTCTCGTGGGACTCCTCCGGGTAGGCGTTGCCGCATGCGTCGATCGCGCAGGCACCGACAAGCGCCTTCTTGTATTCAACTGTGTGGCCGAACTTCGCAGCCACTGCGTCCACAGCCTTGACGGCCTGTGCGACCACTTCCGGTCCGATGCCGTCTCCCGGCACCAATGCTATCTTGATGTTCATCTTGTTTCTTTTTTTTATTGTGAATATGTCTGGAAGCGCATCCGCTCCCCCTGTTACCTGCTTTCCTCGAACCTGACGATGTCCTCCTTGTGCTGGAGAAGGTAGTCGATGTCGTCGAGGGCGTTGAGCAGACAGTATTTCTTGTAGGCGTTGAGCTCGAACTTCTCGCTGCGGCCGGTCGCCTCGTTGGTCACGGTCTGTGCAGGGACGTCGACCTTGACAAGAGTGGCCGGGTCCTTGGAGATCGAGTCGAAAAGTTCTGCCAGGAACTCCTCGGAGACGGTCACAGGAAGTACGAAGTTGTTGAGTTCGTTGTTCTTGTGGATGTCGGCGAAGAAGCTGGAGATGACGACTCTGAATCCGTAGCCGGCGATGGCCCAGGCTGCATGCTCGCGGCTGGAACCGCTGCCGAAGTTCTTTCCGGCCACGAGGATCTCGCCGCTGTAGCGTGGGTCGTTGAGCACGAACTTATCGTTGAGGCTTCCGTCCGGATTGTACCTCCAGTCGCGGAAGAGATTGTCACCGAAGAATTTCTCGTCCCTTGAAGTGGCCTTGAGGAATCTTGCCGGGATGATCTGGTCAGTGTCCACGTTCTCGAGAGGAAGCGGGACGCAGCGGCTTTCTATGATGTCGAATTTCTGTTTCATGGTATCATTCCTAAAGAAGGGTTCTTGGATCTGTTACAACACCGGTGACCGCTGCTGCGGCCGCTGTGAGAGGCGATGCGAGGAGTGTTCTCGAACCTGGACCCTGACGGCCCTGGAAGTTGCGGTTGCTTGTCGAGACACTGTACTTGCCGGCCGGAATCTTGTCGTCGTTCATCGCAAGGCAGGCCGAGCAGCCAGGCTGACGGATCTCGAAGCCGGCCTCCACGAGAACCTTGTCGAGACCTTCTTCGGTGATCTGCTTCGACACTGCCCATGAACCAGGGACAAGCCATGCGACCACGTCAGGATTCTTCTTCCTGCCCTTGACGATGGATGCGAAAGCCCTGAAGTCCTCGATCCTGCCGTTGGTGCAGGCTCCGAGGAAGACATAGTCGACTTTCTTTCCGAGCACCCCGGCTCCTGGGGCCAGTCCCATGTAGTCAAGAGACGTGCGGAATGATTCCAGACCTTCTTCGCTGATCTCGCTTTCGGCAGGGATGGTGCCGGCGATGGCGGTGCCCATGCCCGGGTTCGTGCCGTAGGTGATCATCGGGGCGATGTCCTCGGCCTTGAATGAGATCTCCTTGTCGAACACTGCGTCGTCTCCGCTGCGGAGGGTCTTCCAGTACTCGACTGCCTTGTCCCAGTCTTCACCGGCGGGAGCATATTCACGGCCCTTGACATACTCGAAGGTCTTCTCGTCAGGGGCGATGAAACCGCCGCGGGCTCCCATCTCGATGGAGAGGTTGCAGAGGGTGAGGCGGCCTTCCATCGACATGTCGCGGATGACGCTTCCTGAATATTCAATGAAGTAGCCGGTGGCTCCGGATGTGGTCATCTGCTGCATGAGGTAGAGTGCCACGTCCTTGGCGGTCACTCCCTTGCCAAGCTGCCCTTCGATGCTGATGCGCATTGACTTCGGCTTCTGCTGGAGGATGCACTGGCTGGCCAGCACCATCTCGACCTCGGAAGTCCCGATGCCGAATGCTACTGCGCCCATGGCTCCGTGGGTGGAGGTGTGGGAGTCGCCGCAGACAATTGTCATTCCAGGGAGGGAAAGACCTTTCTCAGGGCCTACGACATGGATTATTCCGTTGTCCGGGCTCATCATCCCGTAGTGGGTGAGTCCGAACTGTTCGGCGTTCTTCTTAAGGGTTTCGACCTGCTTGCGGGAGATTTCGTTCTCGATCTCCTTGTCCTGGTCGTGGGTCGGGGTGTTGTGGTCCGGCATGCAGAAGATCTGCTCCGGGCGGAAACACTTGATTCCGCGCTGGCGGAGTCCCTCGAATGCCTGTGGACTTGTCACCTCGTGGCAATAGAGCCTGTCGATGTAGAGCTGCTGAGGCCCTTCCTCGATGGAGTTCACGACATGGCTGTCCCAGATCTTGTCAAAAAGTGTGTTCATCTTCTATGTCTGTTCGTTCAATATCCTTGCATTATCCGCGGATCTTGTTGAGGCAGTCGACGTAGGCCTCGATGGAAGCCGTGACGATGTCCGTGTCCGATCCGAATCCGTAGCAGATCTGGTGGCCGCTTCCCACCTGCATGTGGACCTTGCAGGTGTCGTCGGAGCCCTTGGTGACTCCCTGGATGGTGAACTCGTTGATTGTCACCGGTTTCTTTATGATCTGGCGGATAGCGTTGATGGCGGCGTCGACAGGACCGTTTCCTGTAGCAGCGGCCGTGAATTTCTCTCCTGAGATGTCCACTCCGATTGATGCCACAGGCTTCATCCCGATTCCGCTGGATGCCTGGAGCCAGTCAACCTTGATGTGGTTGTCCTTGGCCCGGTCGGCTCCGGCCAGCATGAGGATGTCGTCGTCGTGGATCTCCTTTTTCTTGTCAGCAAGCTTGAGGAATTCCTGGTAGACCTTGTTGAGGGTTTCTTCGTCAAGGTTCACCCCAAGAGATTCAAGCCTGAACTTGAGGGCGGCGTGACCGCTGCGGGCGGTGAGCACGATCGAGTTGGTGTCCACGCCGACCTCCTGAGGGTCGATGATCTCGTAGGTCTGGGCGTTCTTGAGGACACCGTCCTGATGTATTCCTGAAGAATGGGCGAATGCGTTCTTTCCGACAATGGCCTTGTTGGCCTGGACCGGCATGTTCATCAGGCTGGAGACCATCCTGGAGAGTCCGTAGATCTTCTGGGTGTTGATGTCGGTGTGGACATCGAGCTTGTGGGCCTTGAGGATCATTGCGATTTCCTCCAGAGCGGTGTTGCCGGCCCTCTCTCCGACTCCGTTGATGGTGACTTCAACCTGGCGGGCACCGTTGAGGATGCCGGCCATCGTGTTGGCGGTCGCCATGCCGAGGTCATTGTGGCAGTGGGTTGAGATGATCGCCTTGTCGATGCCGTCCACATGCTCCATCAGGTACTTGATCTTTTCACCATATTCGGCAGGGAGGCAGTAGCCTGTGGTGTCAGGAATGTTGACTACCGTGGCTCCGGCCTTGATGACGGCCTCCACCACTCTTGCGAGGTACTCGTTGTCAGTCCTGCCGGCGTCTTCGGCGTAGAATTCGACATCGTCGACATATTTCCTGGCGTACTTGACTGCCTTGACCGCCCTTTCAAGAATCTCCTCCCTGTTGGAGCGGAACTTGTACTGAATATGCGAGTCCGATGTGCCGATCCCGGTGTGGATCCTGCCGTGCTTGGCATATTTCAGAGCTTCCGCCGCCATGTCGATGTCCTTCTCCACTGCCCTTGAAAGGGCGCAGACGGTAGGCCAGGTGACAGCCTTGGAGATCTCTATGACGGAATTGAAGTCACCGGGGCTCGAGATAGGGAATCCTGCTTCTATCACATCCACGCCAAGGGTCTCGAGGGCTTTTGCAAGCTGGATCTTCTCAACGGTGTTGAGCTGGCATCCTGGGACCTGTTCTCCGTCCCTGAGAGTGGTGTCGAAAATGTAGACTTTGTTCTTGTCCATGTTCATCTGTGTATGTTCGTTTCTTTTGTTTGTCTTACATCCATTTCTGGAAGAACCGCCAGGTCTCGGCGTAGGTGTCCATGTCCTCTTCGGCCCAGCTGTGGTCGCCGCCTTCCACCTTGTAGAGCCACACCTCCATCGGTTTTCCGTCTTTGGTGAGGTTTCCGTTGGTGTACTTGTAGAGAGTGACCTTGTTATGTCCCTTGCGCTGAGGAAGTTCCTCTACATGCTCCTCTCTGCATCCGTCTGCGATGACGACTCTTGAGACTGCCAGCGGTACTGCTGTGTAGGCACCCCAACCGCCCTGGTTGGCAGGGTCGCCGTACCATTCGGAGACGTGGTCGCAGGTTCCGTGCACCTCCATGAACGGCACGGGACCGGTCTTCTTGAAGGCGTCGAGCATCCAGCTCATCGTCAGTCCGGCTATCGATGCGACCGCCTTGAAAGTCTTCGGGCTGCGCATGGCGACAAGGTAGCACATCTCGCCTCCGTTCGACATTCCGGTGAGGAAGGTGGCCTCCTTGTTGAAGCCGTATTCCTTCTGGAGCTTCTTCGTCAGGTCGCAGATGAAATCCACGTCGTCGAGCTTGTAGCCTTCCTGGAAGCAGTAGCCCACATTCCATCCGGTGCGCCCTGTCGGGTCTGCCAGGCCCTGAGGCAGGCAGATGGCGTAGCCGAACCTTTCTGCGGCATCGAGAAGATCCCCGGGCATGTCCTTGACTCCTCCGCCGTAGCCGTGGATGGCCATGACAAGAGGTGCACCCTCCTTCAGGCCGGCAGGGCGGTAGAGGAAATATTCGCGGACATGTCCCTGATGGGTCATGGTGAACCTTTCGCTTCTCTGGTCAACGGTCTGGCCGAAGAGGGGGAGTGAAAGGATGAATGTCAATATGACAAGGGTTGATCTTCTGACGGTCATGCGTTTCCTTCAGCTTCTTCAACAGCCTTGAAATAACGGTAGGAGTTGACCTTGAGCTCTCCTGCGGCATCCTCGTCGAGGACGACCGTGCCGTTCTCGTGGAGCTGGAGGGCTGAAAGGGTGACAGTGTGGCTGACACCGCCTTCAATGGCTTCTCTGACAACTCTTGCCTTCTTTCCGCCGAGGGCGAGGATCAGGACTTCCTTGGCGCTGCAGACAGTAGCGACGCCTACTGACATCGCCTTCTTAGGGACAAGGCTGGTGTCGCCGCCGAAGAAGCGCGAATTCACGACGATGGTGTCCTGGGTGAGGGTGACCACGCGGGTTCTGGAGTTGATGGAAGAGAACGGCTCGTTGAATGCGAGGTGGCCGTCTTCGCCGACTCCGCCGAGGAACAGGTCGATACCGCCTGCGTCCACGATGGCCTTCTCGTAGGCTGCGCACTCGGCTGCGAGGTCAGGGGCGTTGCCGTTGAGGATGTGGATGTTGCCCTTAGGAATGTCGATGTGGTCGAAGAGATTCTTGTGCATGAAGCTGTGGTAGCTCTCAGGATGGTCCTCGGGGATTCCGACATATTCATCCATGTTGAAGGTGATGACGTTGCTGAAGGAGATCTCGCCTGCTGCACACATCCTTGAAAGCTCTGCGTAGGTGCCAAGAGGGGTGGAACCGGTAGGGAGACCGAGCACGAACGGTGCGTCTGTCTTTTCAGCCTTGGCCTTGATTGCCGCTGCGATGTGGTGGGCCGCCCAGAGGGATGCCTCCTGATTGTTGTCCTTGATGATGACTCTCATTTCTTTATGTTTTTATCTGTTATTTCTGATTCTTTGTAGTGAGATCCTGAGTCAAGCTCAGGATTACGTTTCCTC
>JAKSJH010000089.1 GCA_024398315.1 Bacteroidales bacterium | reverse complement strand
GGAGTACTGCTCCGACTGGTACGCCGAGGATGCCTATTCGAAACTTGCTGACGGCGCTCTGGATCCTAAGGGTCCTGAAAGCGGCACCGAGCATGTCGTCAGAGGCGGTTCCTATGCCGACGACGCTTCCAAGGTCCGTTGCGCCAGCAGGTCGCACTCTTTCAACGACGCCTGGCTCAAGACCGACCCGCAGAACCCTAAGAGCATCTGGTGGTACTCCGACATCAAGGGCATCGGATTCAGAATTGTCTGCGAGGTTCCGGACGGAATCCAGGCACAGTAACAGGAATATATTCACTACTAACTACATAAATATTAAATGCTATGAGCAAGAAAATGGACAGAAGGTCATTCCTTGGCGCAAGTGCCAAGCTTGGCGTAGCCGGTCTCGTCGGCGCACCTGTACTTACCGCATGCGGTGGCAAGGGTGGAGACAAGATGGTTCCTCTCAGAAACCCTGATGAGTACTATGTTCCTGAACTCCCTGACAAGGCTGTTGAAGGAAAGGCGCTCAAGGTCGGTGTAATCGGCTGCGGCGGACGTGGTTCCGGCGCCATCATGAACCTCCTCGCTGCTGCTGACGGAATCACCGTCACCGCTCTCGGAGATGTGTTCGAGGACCGTCTCAACGGACTCCGCGAGGCACTCAAGGGTCAGAACCAGAACGTTCCTGACGAGGGCTGCTTCATCGGCTTCGACGCCTACAAGAAGGTCATCGACTCAGGTGTCGACATGGTCATCGTCGCCACACCTCCTGTATTCCGTCCTTATCATTTCCAGTATGCAACCGAGAAGGGCGTCCACTCTTTCCTCGAGAAGCCTATCGCTGTCGATGCAAAGGGCTACCGCACCATCATCGCCGCCGCAAAGCAGGCTGAGGCCAAGGGCCTGAGCAACGTCTGCGGTACACAGCGTCACCACCAGCGCTGCTACGTAGAGGCATTCAAGAAGATCCAGGAAGGCATGATCGGTGAGATCACCGGAGGTAATGTCTACTGGAACCAGGGAATGCTCTGGTACAGAGAGCGCGAGAAGGGTTGGAGCGACATGGAGTGGAACATCCGCGACTGGGTCAACTGGAAGTGGCTCTCAGGCGACCACATCGTCGAGCAGCATGTCCACAACATCGACGTCTTCAACTGGATGTTCGGCTACAAGCACCCTGTCAAGTGCGTCGCTTTCGGCAGCCGCCATCGCAGAATCACCGGTGACCAGTACGACAACTTCAGCGTCGACTTCGAATATGAAAACGGTGTCCACCTCCACTCTATGTGCCGTCAGATAGATGGTTGCGCCAACAACGTCAGCGAGACCGTCCGCGGAACAAAGGGTTACTGGAGCTCTGTCGACAACGCCATCCGCAACCTTCAGGGTGAGATCATCTGGCAGTTCGACCAGGAGGCGGCAGGAGCCGAGTTCCAGCAGCACGATCCTTACACCCTCGAGCATGTAGACTGGGTCAACCACATCCGCAAGGGCACAACCCATGTCGAGGCCGGCGAGTGCGGCATGTCCTCTCTCTGCGGCATCATGGGCCGTGAGGCAGCCTACACCGGAAAGGAAGTCACCTGGGACGAGATCAGCGCAGCCGAGATGGACTACATGCCGGAGAAACTCGAGCTCGGACCTCTTGACCTCGCTTCCTACACCGTCCAGGTTCCTGGAACAGGCAAATAACAGATATTCAAGATGGACAGAAGATCTTTCTTGAAGACATCAGCAGCCGGAACCGCAGCCATCGCTGCGGCTTCCGTGCTTCCTGGATGCACCTCTGCCCAGAAAGCTGAGCAGAAGGAAAGGGACGCCGTGGAGCTCAAGATCTCCTTCCAGGAAGGAACCGCTCCTGGCGCATCTCTCGCCGAGAAGTTCGACTTCATGGAGAATCTCGGTGTAGTAGGTTTCGAGCCGGGCGGACGCGGACTCCTTGGCAGAGTCGATGAGATCAACTCCGCTCTCCAGGGCAGGAACATCAAGGTTTCGGCCATCTGCGCCGGCTTTGACGGCTTCATCCTCGCAGAGGACCCTGAGGTCAAGGCCATCTTCGACAAGACCATGCGCGAGATCATCGTGGCCGCCGGCAAGATCGGCTCCACCGGTGTCATCATGGTCCCGGCCTTCAACGGACAGCTGCCTTGCAAGCCTCACAACCAGGAGACCCGCGACTACCTCTGCGCCCAGCTCCACGAACTCGGCGAGTTCGCAAAGAACGAGGGCACCACGGTCATCCTCGAACCGCTCAACCGCAGGGAAGCCTTCTACATGAGGCTTGTCGGCGATGCGGCGGCCATCGCCCGCGACGCTGATTCTGAAGGCGTCAAGGCAATGGGTGACTTCTGGCACATGCAGGAGGAAGTCTCCGACTACGGTGCTTTCATGTCCGCAGGTCCGAAGTACCTGCAGCACGTCCACATCGCCAGCCGCGGCAACAGAATCACGCCTGGCGAGGACGGTGAGCTCGACAACTATGTAGAGGGATTCAAGGCTCTCAAGGACATGCGCTACGACAAGTACGTGTCCTTCGAGTGCGGTTGCAAGGGCGAGCGCGCCGAAACGGTCACCGCCGCCGTCAACCTCCTCCGCAGCCAGTGGGCCGAGGCATAGACCTCTGAATATCAAGTAAGAAGGCCGGTGGGAAAGCACTTCCACCGGCCTTTTTTCATCTACTCTGCCCGTAACCTCAGAAACGCCGGCAGGTCACGGGCAAAACGGCAGTAAACAGACACAGAACTCTGACTGTTATGGAGTTGAATCTAATTCACCAAGTTCGGGCGTTAACCTTGTATGTTTTGCTTGCCCTGAGTCAATCTCAAGGAAGGTTACCCTTCGTCATTATATTCGTTACAAACAAGAGATAATGACAATTTACCAATACTAATTTTGTCACTATGTTGCGTGAAAAAAATATCGAGATCCAGAGAAACGATGATTATGTTTTCCTGCGGCACACTCTGGCTCACAAGGTAATCACGGTATATTGTCTTTAACAGAAATGACTTGCCGGACCTTCTCGGGCCGGTAATAATCTTCACATCTCCGTTGTCTCTTCTTTCAACCAGCCTCTGAAGATATCTTTCTCTTTTTACGTATTCGCCCATTCTATTCGGTTTTTACTGCAGATATACAATAAATCCCGAAAAGCAAATTAGAATATACAAACAGTATGTGATATGTTGGATTTTCAAATATATTATCTACATTTGTACATAATGTATAAGTTACAGATTATGAGTACTGTAGCGATTCAGACATGAAATACAACTTGTTATGAAAAAGATAAAGTACAAGACCAGCGTAACTCTCCTGATTGTTCTGGCCAGCCTGGTATGCATTCTTCTTTGTCTGATGGTCATACGTATCTTCAGCCCAGGAGAAGAGGCCGTCGTCGGCATCTTTTCTCTGGCCGCCACACTTATTGGAACCATCTTCATCGCCATAGAGCTGAAAAACAGTTCGGAAGTCACCTGCAGTGAGATGTTGATAGATCTGAACAATTACTTCCATGACAGCGACCGCCTGATGAAAGTGTATGAAGTGCTGGAGAAGTGCAATGAAGAGAATGACTGTGCCGCCAGCCTGTGGAAAGATGTTTCCAGTGTCGAGGTTGCCCAATACTGTACATTCTTCGAGAACCTCTTCCTTCTTTACAGACATCACATCGCCAGCATCGAGGATCTGGACGATCTGTTCGGATACAGATTCTTCAGCTTCGTGAACAATCCGTACATTCAGGAGAAATACATCTTCCCGACATCTTCGTCGTATGCCGAGATTTTCGAACTGTACAAAGTCTGGATCAAGCACCGTTGTCAGGAGAACAACGGAGCCAAGGGATGGCAGCGTCATATCCCTTGTTCGGATTACATCATTCCGTATGAATATCTCGACAGGAAGCTTTATCTGTATGACTATGGCACTGAGACTTATAACAAGTCTTTGAAAGTCTTTGAGGCGAAAGGGAAGAAGTTCGAGATGCGCCAGCTCGGATTTGACAGCATCAGCGCCATAATACGCCTGCAGGACAAGGTCGTGGATGCCATGGAGGACAAGGATACATACTATCCGCTTTCACGTGCGGAAATTCTGGAATCAGTCCAGCTGGACTATGTGGCAGGTATTTTCAACGAAACCTCAGAGTTGGTCTCATTCGCCGTGATAGTAGGGAACAGGACCGGTTCAAGAAACCTCGCAGATGATTTCGGGCTGGCACCGGACAAGTGCTTGACTTTTGATGCGGTCTGCGCTGATCCGGAGTGGCGCGGCTGTGGTTTCCACAGGCAGTTCATCAAATGGACCGTGGAACTTTCAGAGTCCGCCGGCATCGGGAACATACTCGCTACTGTATCACCGGACAATGCTCCGAGCCGACAGAATTTCCTTGCTGAAGGGTTCGTAGTGAAGGACACGAAAACGAAATATTCCGGTCTCAAAAGAGATCTTATGCTCAAGCATCTGACGGATTGAAGGAAGAATATGAGAAACAACTGTTTTGTAATCGCGGCCCTGCTGATCGTTGCAGGCGTCAGTGCCCATGGTCAGAGAGAACTGTTACCGACGGAAGTTCAACCGGATGGAAACAGAATCCAGGCTCAGACTTGGAGGATGTCAGAACTTAAGTTCAAAGCCGGCAGGGACTACTCGGAAGGAGGTGCGGAAAAAGTCCTGATGGACGTTACCTTCAAGCACCGAAAATCCGGCGAAACAATCGTAAGGCCGGCCTTCTGGGACGGAGACAATGTGTTCCTCGTGCGTTTCGCCCCGACACGGAAAGGAATCTGGGTCTGGGAATCGACCTGCAGAGAGGACAAGACCCTCGACGGACTGAACGGAAAGCTAGTCTGCAGGAAATACGACGGCGACCTGGCCGTGTACCGCCACGGATTCGTGAAGGCGACCCCCGGCAGGAAATACATGACATATTCAGACGGAACACCGTTCTTCTACCTGGGAGACACCCACTGGGGGATGTACAGCGAAGAAATCGACGAAGCCGGCCCTCACGCAGGCGGCATCAGAACTGATTCACATTTCAAGTACATCGTCGACAGGAGAGCCGAACAAGGTTTCACTGTCTACCAGAGCGAGCCGATAGGCGCCCGCTTCCGCATAACCGACGGCAAGGTGGACCAGGAGGACATCGAGGGATTCCGGCTGGCTGACCGTTACTACAAGCATATCGCCGACGCCGGCCTTGTCCACGCCAATGCGGAATTCTTCTTTGCCGGAGAAATGTCCAAGGAACTGGCTTTCGACAATGAAAGACTGGAAAGCCTCTCCAGGTACTGGGTCGCCAGGTTCGGAGCCTTCCCGGTGATGTGGACGCTCGCCCAGGAAGTTGACAATGACAACTACAGCGAAAGAGGGGACCAGAGAATCTACGACTTCAGCAACAATCCATGGGTAAGGGTCGCTGAATATATTCACAGATATGACGCCTACTCCCACCCTCTCTCCGCCCATCAGGAAAATGCGTTGTACACGACCGTGACAGGACTCGGCGTGGATGTCAGAGGACTGGGTGCGGACAACAACGGAGCTTCCGCATTCGCTTCCGAGGAAGTCGCCCGCAGGTGCGGACATAACTGGTGGGCCGTCCAATGGAGTCCGTCCCTCACATCATCTCCCGATCCTGCCATTGTCAGGGACTATTGGAATTCATCCCGTCCTGCCGTCAACTACGAGGGCCGGTACTGCTACCTGTGGACAAAGGATTTCGGGTCAAGGGTCCAGGGATGGGTCTCGTTCCTGACCGGCTTCTGCGGCTACGGCTACGGAGCCATCGACATGTGGCTCTACAAGAGCACCTATGACATCAACAGAGTGTCCGATGACGGCTTTGACACTATCACCGTCGAGGACAAAGCCCGTCCTTGGAGCGATGCCCTGAATTTTCCGAGCGCCGCCCAGATGGGCCACCTGCGTTCGTTCCTTGAAGCCTTCGACTGGTGGAACCTCATGCCAGGGCTCGCTGGAGAGGACGGATTCGAACCGCAGGCCCGGGCTTTCGCCCACGCAAAGACTTCAGACCGCCATGTGCTTTTCTTCTACTCCAAAGAGACGGCCACTGGGGCTTTGACTGGACTTGCGCCTGACAGGAAGCATGAACTGGAATGGTACAACCCGCGCACCGGAGAAACCGGAAAGCGGTTGGAGTCCAAGTCCGGTGCGGACGGACGCCTCGTCCTGCCTGAAAGACCGGACAATCAGGACTGGGTCCTGACGGTCTTTGAATGAACGAATTATTATAAGAAGCTGTTTAACAACAGCTAAGACAACAAACTGTAAAATATGGAAAATATGGAAAGAAGAATATTCGGAATAGGAGAAACTGTGCTGGACATCGTGTTCAAGTGCGGACAGCCGGTGGCGGCGGTTCCAGGAGGTTCCACGTTCAATGCGATGGTCTCGCTGGGAAGGACCCTCGGGAAGAAATTCCCGGAAGTGGATGTGACCATGATCACCCAGATGGGCAGGGACAAGGTCTCCGACATCATCCTGGGCTTCATGAAGGAGAACAACCTGCGCACCGATCAGGTTGAGTCGGTCGAGGGGGTCCAGAGTCCTGTCTCGATGGCGATGCTCGACGAGAACAACGATGCGACCTACGAGTTCTTCAGGGACCACAAGGCTCCGGAATTCAAGGCCGGTGACCTGGATTTCGGACCGGGGGACATCATCCTCTTCGGCTCTTTCTTCGCCATCAGCAAAGCCACCGGAGACGAGACACGCAAGCTCGTCCGCAAGGCCAGGGAGGCCGGTGCGACCGTCTACTACGACATCAATTTCCGCAAGAGCCACCTTCTGGACCTTCCGCAGACAATCGGGGCGATAGAGGAGAACTGCACTCTGAGCGACATCGTCCGCGCCTCCGCCGAGGACATCGGCTACATCTACGGCTCGTCCGACGCACAGGAAGTCTACGAGAAGCACATCAGCAAACTCTGCGGCACCTTCATCTGCACGAGGGGAGCAGACGCCATCGAGGTGTTCTCCGCCGGCAGGAGGGACGTCTTCGAAATCGAGAAGGTCACCACAGTCTCCACCATCGGAGCCGGGGACAACTTCAACGCAGGCACAATCTACAGCCTAGTCCGTGACGGAATATTCAGAGAGCAGGCCTCCTGCATCAGCCCGGAGCAGTGGGGCAGGATAGTTCCTACCGCAACCAGATTCTCTCAGGCGGTGTGCCAGAGCATGTTCAACTACGTGGACCCAGACTTTGCGGACAATGAACTCTGAGAAGCCAGCGGCTGAGGCCAAGAAAGAAATCAGACGAAGGATCAAGGCTCTGCGTGAGGCGGACCCCTGGCCCGGCTCGGAGACCATCGTCTCCAAAATAGCCGGCCTTCCCGAATGGAAAGCCGCCGGGACCGTCCTGGCATATTCACCGCTCCCGGGAGAAGTGGACCTGAGAAGCCTTTTCAAAGCCGATGGCAAACGAATAGCGCTGCCTCTCGTCGAAGGGGATCATCTCAGGCTTAAGGAATATTCAGAAGGCAGCCTTGTGCCAGGCTATGCCGGAATTCTGGAACCTCCGGCGGACGCCCCGGAAATTGACTCGTCTGAAATAGACCTCGCCTTCATCCCTGGCGTGGCTTTCGATGCGGAAGGTGGCCGTCTGGGCCGTGGGAAAGGCTACTACGACAGGCTTCTGCCGCTGCTGGACTGCCCTCTCGTCGGCGTCGCCTTCAGCTGGCAGATGGTGGACAAGGTCCCGACAGACCCCTGGGACGCAAAGATGGACATGGTAGTGACTGATTCCAGATAGGATCGCCTCCATATCCAACTCCGGCAGCCTCGGCGGCGGAGGCTCGTACACCTACGACGCCGACGGCAACGTCACCCACGACGGCCTCTCGGGGCTCGACATGGAGTACAACGCCATCGGGCTGACGAAAAAGATCGCCCGCAGCGGCTCAACTCTCGCGGAATATTCCTATCTTGCGGACGGTGCCAGGCTCAGTGCGGTGGGAAGCGACGGGACGGGAGTCCGGTACCTGGGCTCTTTGATATACTCCAGGGCATCCGACGGGACCCTCTCGCTGGACTGCGCCCTTACCCCGGGCGGCAGGATAGTGAGGACCGCGGGGGCCGGGACTTCCGGGACCTACCAGGTGCAGCACTTCCTGAGGGACCACCTCGGCAGCGTCAGGGCAGTCGTTGACGGGGCCACGGGCGGCGTCCTCGAGACCAGCGACTACCTGCCTCTGGGCAAGCGCTGGGACCTCACCGGAGGACAGTCCTCACAGACCGTCACCGACCCGACCAACCGCTGGCGCTTCTCCGGCAAGGAAGAGGCCTCGGCCTCTTCCTCGGCTATATCCCCCGTTGCTTCGCAACCGCCCCCAGGGGCATGGCCGCTTCCACTGCGTTCCAGCGGGTGTCTCCGTGGCTCGACAACAGTCTCGCACACTGCGACACGGCGCTGACGCGCCTTCAACCAGGACATCCCGTACAGCGACTTCGGCGCACGTCTCCACGACCCGCGCACCGGCCGCTGGCTCGCCCCAGACCCGCTTGCGGAGAAGTACTACGGATATAGTTTGTACTCCTTTTGTAAGAACACGCCTGTCAGCCGTATAGATCTCGATGGGCAAGATGATTACAGGTTCGATAACAAATCCGGCCAGTTTATAATGATGGAGCAGAACAACAACAGTAAAGACAGAGTTCTGGGCTATCATTTGGACAAAAAGACTGGAGAATACACTAAGAATCACAGGTGGTACCAAAGGAAAACCCTTATTGACAATATCGAAAAAGGTATTTTTTCATACACATCCAAGCAACCCTGATATTAGTGTTTCAGACAGAACGCGTCCTTCGACAATAGATTTGGATAGTAGAAATAAGGAGCTTAAAGATTTTCCCAATCTCAAGTTCCTCATCTTCACTCATCCGAAACATCCTGGAAATGATTTCCCACTTAAAATAGATTACACAAATTATTGAATCAGTCTCGTGTTAACAAGTTATGATTATATTCCTAAATATTCTTTTATGAACAAGATAATTATTATTCCCATCATTGTTTTCATGTATGGTTGCTCAGCTTACAAGGAGACATTTCAACCCGAGGAAACCAGTTTGAAAGAGGCAGTGATCAATGCTTCCATACATGATTTTTCAACCAGATGCAGGCTGGCGGCACGGGACTCTGTCTTTCGTGTTATGTTCAGAGACAGTGTATTCACGAATGCCAAATTGGTCAGTGATAGAGATGGCTACAAGTGGAAAAGAGGTGAACTGATAAAGGGGGTTGCAGCAGTCGTTATCATAGGGCATCGAGAGCTGATCAGATACTCCGAGGAGACGAAATACAAAACTCTGCCATCCAGATATGTTATCCGAGACGGAAAATTGTTTTTCTGGGATGACAAGGACTGCCCTGTGACTGATGAAACAATCGATGTCCTGGCCAGGTATAATCTTCTGACCGATGATCCATGGTATGACTATCCCATAGATGACCAAAGAAAAAGTGTAGATTATTACTTCTGTAAAAATAATCTTTCAAAACACCGCAAAGTGATCACAAACATAGGAATTGGCTACTACGAACCTCCAAAGATTAATTGCAAGGAGAAACAAGTTATTTCAAAAGACAATTGAAAAAGGAGGAAGATACTGGAACTGTTCCTTTAACAGTACCACGCTAGTATAAATTTATGGAGGATGCATCCCATAAGGGATTGCATCCTTGTTTTCAAATCTCATAAGTCGGAGCTGTGCCAAGGACGAATACCAGACGACATCCTCGGGTAGTGTTTCTTCGAGTGTGTCCGGAGCCGGTCTCACGGATGTGAGCCTCTGGATTAGCCAATATA
>JAKSJH010000088.1 GCA_024398315.1 Bacteroidales bacterium | reverse complement strand
AGGATGCCGTCAAGACCGATGGTCGAGATGGACTGCTTGGCGTTGGCCTTGACCTTCGGCTTTGCATGGTATGCTATTCCCAGACCTGCGAGAGACAGCATCGGGAGGTCGTTCGCACCGTCACCGACTGCGACGGCCTGCTCGAGCTTGATGCCCTCGAACTGGCACAGAAGCCTCAGCAGTTCGGCTTTTCTGCGACCATCGACCACCTCGCCGACGAACCTGCCGGTCAGTTTTCCGTCTTCGATCTCCAGTTCGTTGGCATAGACATAGTCGAATCCGAACTTCTGCTGGAGGTACTTGCCGAAATAGGTGAATCCTCCGGAAAGGATGGCAGTCTTGTAGCCGACCATCTTGAGGATGCTCATCAATCTTTCGAGACCTTCGTTGAAAGGAAGGTTCTTTGCGATGTCCTCCATCACTGACACGTCCAGTCCTTTGAGAAGGGCGACCCTGCGGGTGAAACTCTCGGTGAAATCGATCTCGCCGCGCATTGCGCTTTCGGTGATGGCCCTGACCTGGTCACCGACGCCGGCCCTCTCAGCCAGTTCGTCGATGCATTCGGTGTGGATCAGAGTCGAATCCATGTCGAAGCAGACCAGACGGCGGCTGCGGCGGTAGATGTCATCCTTCTGGAAGGAAAGGTCGATGTTGGAGGAACAGGCCTCCATCAGAGCATGCTGGAACTGCTTGCGTGACTCCTCGTCCATCCTGCCTCGGATTGAAAGTTCGATGCAGGACTTGGTCTTGGAATCCTCGTTGTCAAGAGGCATTCGGCCGGAGAGACGCTTGATCGCATCGATGTTGAGGCCGTACTTGCTGACCACTCCCGACACGTCGGCGATGTCCCTTGCGGTGACGTTCCTCCCCAGCAGGGTCACGATGTAGCGGTTCTTTCCCTGGCGGGCGACCCATGCATTGTAGTCCTCGACGTTGATCGGGGAGAAGCGTATGTTCTCTCCCAGTTCGGAAGCCTTGAAGAGCAGATCCTTCATGATGAAGCCGCTCTTGCTCCTGTCCGTGCGGAACAGGATGGCGAGGGTGAGGGAACTGTGGATGTTGGCCTGGCCGATGTCCAGGATGATGGCATCATAGCTGGCCAGGATGTCCGTGAACGCAGTGGTGAGTCCGGTCTTGTCCTCTCCGGAGATGTTGACTTGGATTATCTCGATGTCCTTGTCTTCCATAGACGAAAATTTTTACAAAAATAGCCGTTTTTGAACGAATATGAAAACCAGGAAGCTTCTTACAGCCTGTCCAGGCACATAAGCGGAAGCAGAATCCTGCCGCCTGAGAGGACGGCGTCGGCCCTGTCAGTCTTCTCGTTTCCGGCGGCATCGGTCTCAGTGAACGAGCCCAGGTCGGTACGGTGGACTCCGTTGGCGCGGACCTTTATGGAGCGGCCGTCCTTGGCAAGAGTCAGCGTCCTGTCCTTTTCTGAATATTCAGAAGTCCATCCTTTCCACTCAGCGAACCTGGCCACGTCGAACCTGGCCATGAAGGCCGGCTGAGGACTCGGATGGGTCACGAGGTTGGTGAAGTCGGAGCCGTAGGGGTTGGTCTGGGTGGTCACCATCATGTGCCACATCATCTCGTCGAAGATGCGGCGGGCGTCGGCGATGCAGTCGTCCTGGACGGAAGTGCAGTAGCCGGTGAGGATTCTGCCTGCTTCTCCGGGGGATTCTGAATATGCTTCCGCGGCCCTGGAGGTGACTTTCTCATATTCAGTCATCACGTGCCTTTCGACGATCTTCCAGTAGTCCTTGACGCCTTTGCTGTAGATCTTGCGGTTCTGTGCGCAGACAGCGTTGATCCTCTTGTAGATGTGCTGGGCCTGGTCTTCGTGCCAGCCCCAGTCCTGTGCGCAGTACTTGTAGGAAGGGTTGCAGTCGGTGATGGCGCTGGAAATCGGGACGAACGGGGCGTGGGCGGCCTCGCTGAGGGTCAGCCATGTCACGCATGCCATCGGGGCGGGGAGGTCGTCACGGACCTGGACGATGTGGACTTCCTCCTGGGCTTCGTCTCCGATGACCCTGTTCTGCCAGGCGTCGTTCTCTTCGGGATTGTACTTGGTCCCGAAGTAGCGGTCGCGGAAGACTTCCATAGCCTGTTCGAGGGTGACCTTTCCGTCCGGACGGAAGAAAAGAGGGTAGTAGGTGTCGTGGTCGTAGTCGCCGCTGGTTGAAGGGGAGAGCAGCCTGTGGCCGCCCCAGGTGCGCAGGTGGGCGAAATCGTAGAGCCTTCCGTCGCCGCTGTAGGTCCTGCGGAGGTTCATCCTTCCGTTCTCGTCCATCACGGCGAAACCGGCCTTCTTCGGCAGTTTGAAGAGGTCCTTCGAACAGATCACACCGTCCTTGTCCTTCGGGTCGACCGTGTCCAGCATGAACTCGTTGCCGAAGACGGCAACCATGTCCTCCGGCATCCTGACGGCGCAGTACTGATGGCCTGAATATATCTCCATGTACCAGGCCTCCTTCTGGTCGGCCACCATGATGATGTTCTGTTCGGCCGATCCGATCTCGTCGACGACTCTGGCGAGCAGCTCGATGGCTTCTCTGGCTGTCCTGCTGCACGGGGCGAGCACGTTCGGGATGGTCTCTTCGGCTATTCCTCCGGTGACATCGGGATCAGCCTCGCGGGCTTCCTTGCAGTAGTAGCCGGTGATGGTGGCGGTCAGTGCGACACCATATTCATTCATCGCAACTGACGAGAAGGCTCCGTAGTCGGAGATGTCGGGGTAAGGTACGGCGACGAACCGGCAGGTGTTCTCCGGAAGTTCCCACCGGAAACCGTTGATGCCCTCCACCATGCGTCCCGGAACGCCTTTGACTGCGTCCCTGATCTCGATGTACGGCATTATCGTGGTCGGGTGGTAGTCGTTGCACCTGCCGAACATGACGTGGCCGTCGGCGGAACATTTCTTTCCTATGTAGAGTCCTGTGCAGGCTTCCGCCTGGAATACGGCCCCCGAAACAAGCAGGACGGCCGCGGCAAGGACGAATGATGCTGTTTTCTTCATTGTCTGACTATGATTTTCTTCTCATCGCAATTTACGAATATTGGCTGAATATTCAAGGATGTTGCGTATCTTTGCATAATAAGGTTAACAGAACATATTCAACGAACATATCAATGGAAAAGATCTCTGAAAGAGTGATGGCGCTTTCGCCATCAGCAACTTTTGCAATGTCCCAGAAGGCTGCGGACCTCAAGGCAACCGGACTCGATGTCATCAGCCTCAGCGTGGGCGAACCGGACTTCAACACTCCGGACCACATCAAGGAGGCAGCCAAGAAGGCCATAGACAACAACTTCTCATTCTACACTCCTGTCACAGGCTATCTCTCACTCCGTGAGGCAATCTGCAGGAAACTCAAGAACGAGAACGGACTGGACTTCACCCCGGCGCAGATCGTGGTCGGAAACGGTGCCAAGCAGGAGCTCTGCGACGTCATTCTTTCAACAGTCAACAAGGGAGATGAGGTGCTCATCCTCACTCCGGCCTGGGTCAGCTACATCGAGATGGTCAAGATCGCCGAGGGTACTCCTGTGCTTCTCTATTCAGGTCCGGAGCAGGGCTTCAAGGTAAGCCCGGAGCGTCTCGAGGCTGCGATCACCCCTAAGACCAAGCTCCTGATGATCTGCTCTCCGAGCAATCCTACCGGCGCCGTCTACAGCAAGGAGGAACTCGAAGGACTCAAGGAAGTCCTTGTCAAGTATCCTGACGTACTCATCCTTTCCGATGAGATTTACGAGCACATCACCTATGTCGGCAAGACAGCATCCTTGGCCAGCTTCCCTGAGCTCAAGGACAGGACGATCGTCATCAACGGTGTCTCCAAGGCCTATGCGATGACCGGATGGAGAATCGGCTACTGCGCCGCTCCGCTCCCTATCGCCAAGGCTGTCAACAAGCTTCACGGACAGTACACCAGCAACTGCTCTTCAATCGCCCAGAAGGCCGCAGAGGCTGCATATGACGGTCCTCAGGACTGTGTCGAGGAGATGAGGGTCGCCTTCCAGAGAAGGAGGGACCTCGTGGTCTCCCTCGCAAAGGAGATTCCGGGATTCAAGGTCGAGATTCCTGACGGTGCGTTCTACATCTTCCCTGACGTCTCCGCCCTCTTCGGCAAGAAGTTCGGTGACAAGGTGATGGCCAATGCGGACGACCTTGCCATGTACTTCCTCGAGGAAGCTCTCGTGGCCAGCGTCAGCGGCGCATCCTTCGGCGCTCCGAACTGCATCCGCTTCTCCTACGCCACCTCTGACGCCAAGCTCGTCGAGGCCATGGCCCGCATCAAGAAGGCCGTCGAGAACTTGAAGTAATTCCTCACGAAACATTTCAAAACAACTTCTAAGACATAATGAAGGCTGACCTGTCACTGTGGGCCAGCCTTCTTGTTATTATCTTCTGGTTCAGGAATCCATCCAGTTACACATTCCCCGTTTTCTCCAATTACTTCAGGTTCGGGAACCCATTCAGCTACGTATTCATGTGCTTCGTCGGAGGGTTGGAAGTGATACACTCTACATTCCGGTTTACCTGCCCGGGAAACCGAATCTGCTTTTGGTAGCCTGAGGAGCGGAACGGCCTCTGTGGCACCTGATAGGGTGCGGTTTAGGGTCCGGAGGAGCGGAACGGCCTCTGTGGCACCTGACAGGGTGCGGGTCCGGTTCGTATGCGCTTCATCGGAGGTCTGCGCACTTATCTGGTAAAATATTTGACAGGATAAGTACAGGAATATTCAGCAAATCGGCTCCAGAGGGCAATCAATGGCACTTTATTAATTAAAGTCCGCACTTATCTTGCGGCTGTTTTGCCAGATAAGTGCAGACTTTCTGTTGTCAGTCAGTCCCCGGGCTCAGGCGGCTACCTGAGGGCAGGGTTGACGAGCTGGAACTCCTGGGCCTTGTCAGGCTTCTTGAGGTTCATCTCGACGCTCTCGAGGAGGACATCCTTCGGGGCGATGACGGCGGTGTTCTTCTGGAACTTACCGACATTCTCTTCCTTGGAGGCGGAGATGACGTGCATCAGCTGCTGGCGGCCGAAGGACGGCGTGATGGCGTTGATCACGGTCTCCTTTCCGGTCTTGACATCGACTCGCTTGAGCAACTGGCAGTTGTAGGAGATGCTGCTGAGAATGTAGGCGTAGTCCAGACCGGCCTTCCTGGCTTCGGAGATGAGCTGGGCCTTGACTTTGGAAGCAGGCTTGGCTCCGTCGAACTTGATGTGGGTGGTGACCGCTCGAACTTCCGGGACAGCCATGTAGGCGTTTCCTATCATTGAATGGCCGGTAGGACCCTTGGCTCCCATTCCCGGATATCTTCCGCTGATGAGGTTCTTCAGGATTCCGTTTTCCACGAACACGAAGTCGTGCTCAGGCTTAAGCCCGTCGAAATCCGTCTTGTAGCTGCCGTTCAGCTTGACTCCGTCGTAGGATTCCATGTCGGAGTAGAAATGGATGTCAATCTTCTCGTCCAGGAATTTCTTGCCGAGGAGCATGCCGCCTGTCAGGGCCTTCTGACTGTTGCCGCCTCTCTGCAGAGTCTCGTAGTTCCAGGTGTTCTTCGCCAGGCTCAGGCTGTTGGTCACGCTCTGGAACGGAGCGAAGACGGAATTGCCTTCAAGCAGGAGAGGACCGAGGTAGAAGTCGTCTGTCGTTTCTGCGTTGCTCTTGAGCACAAGGGCTTCTGCGAATTCCTTGACATCAGCGGCGAGCTTCGCCCTGTCGTAGGAGCGGCAGTCGAAAGGAACGTCGTAATATTCAGAGATGATGGAACCGTCCTTGGCCCTGACGGAAGCAGATGTCCTGATGCTTGACACTGCGTTCGGCATCCGCACCTTGAGCCCCTGGGAGTTCATCCTGTAGACATCGCTGTATTCGATTCCCAGCTGGACGCTGGTGCCGTAGAGGGTAGGGTAGTCAAGGTAGACAGCTGAGAGCTCGTTGCACACGGATTCCATCTCCTTCCGGTCGAGAGTGATGTCGATGCAGCTTTCCTGGATGAACTCGCCGCCAGGCAGCTCGATGAATTCAGGGATGTCGGCCTCGGTCTCGGGCTTCGGATTCTTCTTCATCACGTCCACTTTCTCGCTGTAGGTGTGGATGGCGTCCTTGTAGATGTAGTCGTCAAGAATCCACAGATAGCGCCTGATGTAGTCGTAGTCGGCCCTGTTGCCCATGTTGACACCTACCTGGTCGATTGAATTGGTGCACATCCTGTCTCCTATGAGAAGACCTGCGGTTGCGGAAAGGGCCTGAGGCGTGTAGTCGCTGCCGACCAGACCTCCGAGGGATGAATTGACATGAAGCTTCCTGGATGACCAGATCTGGTAGTCCATGTAGATCGGAGCCTCCAGCCCTTCAGCCTTGAGATCCGTCATCGAACGGGCCATCTCGTCTTTCATGGCTGTGAATATGACGGTTGCGTCATCACCGGAGACATCCTTGTACTCCGGCTGCTCGAGCAGCTGAGGCAGGTCGTAGCCGGTCTCGGACCTCTGGGTCTCGATTTTGGATACGAATATCATAGGGGAGACGGCGGTCACGGGAACCCAGCCGGATTCGGCTCCGCAGCTTCCGGTGAAGACTGACGGGGTCTTTCCGCCGGCGGCTATCCCCGAGAACATGGCCAGAGGGGTGCCGATGAGGGTCACACCTCGTACGAGCTGGTCGGGACGACCGTCCACGAACACCTTGTACACTTCGACCGGGTCCACACCGAAGGAGTTGATGGAACCGCCTTCGCCAGTGTAGGTCATTCCACTGGTGGCGGTGCGGAAGTAGTAGCCGTATTCCTTGCCTTCCTTCTTCACGGCATCGATTAGCATCTGGCGGAGTTCCTCATCTGAATATGGCTTCTTGGTCTCGATGATCAGGTTGGACTGGCGGGAGACCGGGTCGTAGCCCTGGAAAGCGCGTCCGTGGCCGTTGCTGGCAGGGAATCCTTCGATCGGAACTCTGCCGACGAGGAAATTCTTCAGCACACCGTCTTCCACACACTGGACTCTCTGGGCCTTGACGGCTTCGTCATCGTACTTGTAGTGACCGTTCAGCGGTGTGCCGGCATAGGTCTCCAGAGTTGGGTCGTCGAAGACCTGGAAATCGCTCGGGAGCACGGCCTCGCCTACCAGTTTCTTGAAGGTCTGGCCGCCGCTCTTCATTCTGTGAGCCTCAAGACGGTGTCCGAATATCTCATGGAAGAAGACACCGCTGGCCTCTCCGGCCATGATGGCAGGACCTGAATATGGATCCGCCAGAGGGGCGTCCCTGAGTGCGAGGAGCCTGTCGACCATGTCTCTGACCGCAGTCATGAGGGTCTCCTCGTCAGGCATTTCCTCAGGCGCGAAGGCGAACCAGTCCTTGTAGAGCGGACAAGTCATTCCGTCGGTGGCCCTGATGGCGGCCTGGAGCATCAGGCGGACCGCCCTTCTGTTCTGGACGACCGCTGAACCATCGGTGTTCACCACATAGGTGCGTTCGACTGAATATTCAATGATGGCGGCGCCTGTCTCTATGAACTTGCACTCCTTGAACACGGAGGACACCTTGTTGAGGCGCTCGGACCATTCCTTGAGGTCAAACTGGTAGAAGGAGTCCGGATATGGCTCCTCATAGTATTTCTCCACCGGGGCGTCGGAGAAGCAAGGGGCCTTGTCCTCGTTGTCGGCGTTGGTCTTCATCTGGGACAGGGTGGCGTGGTATAGGCTCACGGCTTTGTTGTACTGGTCCATGGTCTTGTTCCATATTCCCTGGCGGACCGCCATGATGGAGTTGTCCGTGTAAGGGACGGCGACGCCTTCCATCCTGTTCCAGCTGTTCATGTCTCTGGTCTGGGTCTCGTACTTGAAGTTGTCAACCTCAGGGGAGCCCACCCGGATGTGCGGGGTGATGGTCCTCTGCCTGTAGTCGAAGACTGATTCGACACCGAAGTTGCTCGTGATGCTCGCTGAATAGAGGTCGTTCATCCTGAGTGACATGAAGTAGGCCGGGACGGGCTTGGCCTTGAGCTGCTCCATGTTGAATTGAAGCTCCTCCTGCATCGCTTTTACCAGAGGGTCGGTCTCCAGAGTCTGGGCGGAGGCGGACATGAAAAAGGCCGTTGATAGGACGGCGATAAAAATGTTTCTAAAGAATCTCATATAAGTCTGATTGTCTAATTTGACCAAATTTACTATTTTTGTTACAATAACAATGCTAGAACTGATAAAAATGAAAAAGTTTTTCCTTGCCGCCGCTGCCTTGCTCACGCTGGCCTCTGCGGCCTCCGCAGCCTCCGCAGCGACCGAAAAGCCATGGCGCACCACGGAAGTCAACTCCATCGCCAGGCTCCCGATGCATTCCGACTATGACACTGATTCTCCGTCGATCGATCTCTCAGGAACATGGAAGTTCCAGTGGTTCGAGAACCTGGGAGAGCAGCAGGAAGGCTTCTACAGGACGGACGTCGACGACTCCTCCTGGGGAACCATCCCTGTCCCAGGAATGTGGGAGCTCAACGGCTACGGTGATCCTATCTATGTCAACATAGGCTATTGCTGGAGAGGCCATTTCCCGAACAATCCACCGATTGTGCCTGAGGAGCGCAACCACGTCGGGCAGTACCGCCGCACGGTCTCGATCCCGGCTGACTGGAAAGGCCGCGAGGTGATCCTCACGGTCGGCTCGGCCACATCGAACCTGCAGGTCTGGGTCAACGGCCAGTCTGCGGGCTACAGCGAGGACAGCAAGCTCCAGGCTGACTTCGACATCAGCAAGTACCTCAAGTACGGCCAGGACAACCTGATCGCCTTCGAGATCCACCGCTGGTGCGACGGATCCTACATGGAGGACCAGGACTTCTGGCGTTACAGCGGAATCGCCCGCGGAGCAGGCCTGACAGCCCGCCCGAAGAACAGGATCCAGGACATCAGGGTCACCGCCGACGCCCAGGGCAACCTCAATGTCACCGCCACCCTGAAGGGTAAGGTGGACAAGGTCGACTTTGTCGTAGAGGCACCTGACGGGACCAGCTCGACCTTCACCAGCAAGGACGGAAAACTTGCGGAAAAATATTCAAATCCGGCTCTCTGGTCAGCGGAAACTCCTAACCTGTACCATCTTACGGCCAGCGCCTCCAGCAAGGGAACTGTCACTGAGAGCATTGAACTTGACTTCGGTTTCCGTACCGTTGAGATCAAGGACAGGCAGCTTCTCGTCAATGGCCGGCCGATCCTCATCAAGGGCGCAGACCGTCACGAGATCAGCCCTTACGGCGGCTATGTCGTGACTTACGACGAGATGATGGAGGACATCGCCGTGATGAAGAAACTGAACATCAACGCTGTCCGCACCTCCCACTATCCGAACAATCCGCTGTGGCTCAGGCTCTGCGACAAGTACGGATTCTACCTTGTCGATGAGGCCAACAACGAGGCCCATGGCATGTACTACGGCGACGCCACACTTGCGGCGAACCCGATCTATGCTTCAACCATCCTCGAAAGGGTGCAGAGAATGTTCTACAGGGACGTCAACCACCCTTCAGTGATTTTCTGGAGCCTTGGTAACGAGGCCGGCGACGGAATGAACTTCCAGGCCGCCTTCGAGTGGATCAAGGCCGGCGACTCCACACGCGCAGTACAGTACGAGCGCTCCATCTACGATGACAACCGCCACGGCGCAACCTACTATTCCGACATCTACTGCCCTATGTACGAGGATTATGCAAGCCTCGAGAAGTCAGTGGTAAGGGAGCAGAGACCGATAATCCAGTGCGAATATGCCCATGCGATGGGCAACTCGATGGGCGGTCTCAAGGAGTACTGGGACCTGATCCGCAAGTATCCTACCTACCAGGGAGGCTTCATCTGGGATTTCGTCGACCAGGC
>JAKSJH010000087.1 GCA_024398315.1 Bacteroidales bacterium | reverse complement strand
TCAAGGATGACGCGATGCACGCCGATGACAAGACCTGCACTGAGGAGCAGCTCCAGTTCTACCTTTCAATCAAGAACAGCGATCTCAAGCCAGACACCGGGCGGTATGCTAGAATCTGCAGCACCAACCGCGAGATGTACAAGCTTGCCGGCGGTGAGGCATCCGTAGGCAGGGGGGCTGACGGTCTCAGAAGCCAGCTCTGGCTCGACACTGTCCGCAATCTCTACCTTCAGGCATGGAACTCGGACTACAATTTCCTGATCTACGCCTGGGCCAAATACAACCTTTCAAGATAATCACAACAATCAATGAATATGAGAATATCAACAATTGCGGCTTCCATTTCCGGAATCCTGGTCTCATCACTTCTGCTTTCATGCAGCGGCACTTCCTCCGAGGCGAAGACCGACTTCACCAAAGATGTCGACGTCCTCATCGGAGCGGGCGGACACGGCCATGTCTTCGTGGGTGCTAACGTTCCTTTCGGCATGGTCCAGCTGGGCCCGGCCAGCATCCCGCAGACCTGGGACTGGTGCTCAGGCTACCACGCAAGCGATTCCACTGTCATCGGTTTCGCCCACACCCATCTCAGCGGAACCGGCTGCGGTGACCTCCTCGACATAGAGGTGATGCCTGTTACCGGCACCGACCTGACATATTCAAGAGGCGTGGAATCCGATCAGAATTCTGGAATATGGTCCTATGCGGACAGAACTACCGAAGTCGCCGTACCGGGTTATTACAAGGTTAGGCTGATGCGCTACCCGGTGCTTGCGGAGATGACAGCCACGGCCAGAGTGGGCCTCTCACGCTTCACCTTTGACGACGGAGCTGCAGATGCTGCCATTGTCTTCGACCTGGAGGACGGACAGCTCGACCAGGTTACATCCGCTGAACTTAAGGTTGTGGATGACACCCACATTGTCGGTTACCGCCATTCCAAGGGCTGGGCCAACGACCAGAAACTCTGGTTCTCTGCCGAATTCAGCAAGCCGTTCGAGGCCAGTGCCGCTCATGGTGAGTCCGGACTTTTCTACCGTTTCGACTTCGACGATCCGGGCGAAGTGATGCTTAAGGTGTCAGTTTCACCTGTCTCCAGCGAGAAGGCGTCGGCCAACATCAAGGCCGAACTTCCAGGATGGGATTTCGAAGCTACGGCCAAGGCCGCTTCAGACGCATGGAACGCTGAACTTTCCAAAGTTGAGATCAAGACTTCCGACGAAACGGCAAGGAAGATCTTCTACACGGCTCTCTACCATTCAATGATCTCTCCGGCCCTCTATTCGGATTACGGCGACCCGAACCGTTATACAACTCTCTCTCTCTGGGATACTTACCGTGCTGAGATGCCTCTTTTCACCATCATGCATCCTGAAAAGATGGAGGACATGATGGACACATTCATCGAAATCTACGAAAATGAAGGCAAGCTTCCTGTCTGGCATCTCTGGGGATGCGAGACCTGGTGCATGATCGGCAATCCTGGAGCAATCGTCCTCGCTGACGCCATCACCAAGGGTTTCTGCTCAACTAAGAGCGAGAAGGCCTGGGAGGCCCTCAAGGTCTCATCGATGCGCGAGGACCGCGGACAGGGCGACAGAATGAAACTTGGCTACATTCCTTGTGACCGACTCATCGCTTCCGTTGCCTACGACACCGAATATGCTGTTGCCGACTGGGCCGTGGCACAGGCTGCAAAGAAACTCGGAAAAGAAGAGGAATACGAATATTTCCTCGACAGAAGCACCTGGTGGAGAAAGCATTTCGACCCGGAGACCGGTTTTGTAAGAGGCATCATGTCTGACGGCTCCTTCCACGAACCGTTCAATCCTTATTTCAGCAATCACAACCAGGACGACTACTGCGAAGGCAATGCCTGGCAGTACACATGGCTCGCTCCTCAGGACCTTGACGGAATGATAGGACTCTGGGGCGGAAAAGAAAATATGATCCAGGCTCTCGACTCTCTGTTCAAGGCAGATTCAAGACTTGACGGAGAAAACGCTTCAGCCGACATCTCCGGAATGATAGGTCAGTATGTCCACGGCAACGAACCGTCACACCACATCGTCTATCTCTATTCGATGGCAGGTGAGAGAGACAGGACGGCCGACCTTGTTCGCAAGATCGACAAGGAACTCTATTTCGCCGATCCTACCGGCGTGTGCGGCAACGAGGACGCCGGTCAGATGTCCGCATGGTACATCCTTTCGTCCATGGGATTCTATCAGGCCGAGCCTGCAGGTGGACACTACTATTTCGGTTCGCCTCTTTTCGACGAAGTCCGGATCAACCTTCCTGAAGGAAAGACCTTCACCATCATCGCGAAGAACAATTCCGACGAGAACCGCTACATCCGTTCCATCACCCTTGACGGCAAGCCTTACGACCTTCCTTACATCGACTATTCGGCAATAATGGCCGGAGGCACCCTCGAATTCACGATGGGGAACTGATTCCATCCTCGATCTTCTTATCAAATATGAATATGAAAAAGATTCTTTCAGCAATCATTACTATCGGCCTCCTTGCGTCATGTGCCAGCATGAACCTTCCGGAACAGCTGGACAGCTTCGTGGACAAGGCGGAGATCAACAGCGAGAAGCAGGACGATTACAACTGGGAGCAGTCCATTGAGGACTTCCAGGCTCTTGTGGACGCCTACAACACATCGGACAAGAAATACACTGAGGAAGAGAAGCAGATCGCAGCCCGTGCGATCGGACGCTACCATGCACTTCTCATCAAAGAGGGCATCGGGAAGTCCACCGACCTTATCAAGAACATCGGCAAGATCATTCCTGAATACATCGACGGCCTTGCTACAGAGCTCGGAAAAGGTGCGGAATCCATCAAGCAGACTTTCGAGTCCATGATAGACACTTCCGCCATCGAATCGTCGATTGAGAAGCTCGGCAGCGCTCTGGAGAGCATATTCGGTCCGCTCGAGGATTAATTTATGATAACGATTCAATGAACATGAGAAAACTGATCGACATGCTTATCGTCGCTGGTGCAGTCACTGCATTGACAGGCTGCAACGCAAAGAATGAAGATTTCAAATACACCCTGGACTCTTTCGCTGACATCAAGGTCATGCGCTACCAGGTACCCGGCTGGGATGAACTGACCTTCAACCAGAAAGCCTACGCCTACCATCTGAGCGAAGCCGCCAAATGGGGCCGCGACATCCACTGGGACCAGAACTGCAAGTTCAACATCCCTCTGCGTCATGCTGTAGAAGACATTCTGAACAGCAGCAAGTGTGACACGAAGTCCGAGGAATATGCCGCATTCCTGACCTATGCCAAGAGACTGTTCTTCGCCAACGGCATACATCACCATTACGCCGAGGACAAGTTCTATCCTGAGTGTTCCGAGGAATATTTCCGCTCTCTTCTCGAAGCTTGCGGACACAAGGATGACTGCGAAGAGCTTCTCTCATTCGTCTATGACACGGACAAGTTCCTTCAGAGAAGGTCCACCGCCACCGATGGCGACATCGTCGAGCTTTCGTCCGTCAATTTCTACGAAGGTGTGAACCGCGAGGAGGTCGAAGCCTATTACGCAGACCTCGCCGACCCTTCTGACGAAACTCCTGTAGCCTACGGTCTGAACACAAAGGTGGTGAAGGAGAACGGCCAGGTCGTCGAGAAGCCATGGTGCTCCGGCGGCATCTACGGCCCGGCCATCGACAAGATCTGCGAAGAACTTGAGAAGGCTTCCGAATATGCCGACACCCAGGCTCAGAAGGACTACATCGCCCTTCTTGTGAAATATTACAGGACCGGTGACCTCAAGGTCTGGGATGAGTTCAACGTTGCGTGGGTGCAGGATCCTGACTGCAAGATTGACTTTGTCAACGGCTTCATCGAAGACTACAACGACCCTCTGGGACGCAAGGGAGCATGGGAAGGTATCGTCAACATCCGCGATGACGAGGCCTCGAAGCGCACCGAGATCCTCAGCGCCAACGCGCAGTGGTTCGAGGACAACTCTCCGGTCGACCCGCGTTTCAAGAAATCCGAGTGCAAGGGCGTTTCCGCCAAGGTCATCAATGTAGTCTGCCTTGCCGGTGACAGCTATCCATCCACTCCGATCGGAATCAACCTCCCGAACGCCGACTGGATCCGCCGCGACTATGGCTCCAAGTCTGTGACCATAGCCAACATCACCCATGCCTATGACCTTTCTGCTCAGGAACTTCCGAACAGCACCCTTGCCGAATTCGCCTATGACCAGGCAGAGATGGACCTTTACAAGCAGTACGGTTCAATCGCCGATGAGGTCCACACCGATCTCCACGAATGCCTCGGCCATGGTTCCGGCAAGCTTCTCCCGGGAGTCTCATCGACAGCTATGGGTGAATATTCATCAACCCTTGAGGAGACCAGAGCCGACCTCTTCGGTCTCTACTACGCCGCTGACCCGAAGCTCGTCGAACTTGGCATCCTTCCTTCTCCGGACGCCTACAAGGCTGAATATGCGGGCTACATCCGCAACGGCCTGATGGTCCAGTTCAACCGTGTCGAACTTGGCAAGCAGAACACCGAAGCCCACATGCAGAACCGCAAGCTCATCGCCGAATGGTGCTACGAGAAGGGCGCAGCCGCCAATGTCATCGAAAAGAAGGTCCGTGACGGCAAGACATATTTCGTCGTCAACGACTACGAGGCTCTCCGCGGTCTGTTCGGTGACCTTCTCGCCGAAATCCAGCGCATCAAGTCAGAAGGTGACTATGCAGCCGGAAAGGCTCTCGTCGAGAACTACGCCATCAACATCGATCCGGCTATCCACAAGGAAGTCAAGGAGCGTTACGCAGCCCTCGGTCTCAAGCCTTACGGCGGTTTCATCAATCCTGACATCGTTCCTGTCGTCAAGGGAGGAAAGATCGTTGACTACAAGGTGGTCTACAATGATGACTACCTCAAGCAGCAGCTTCTCTACGGACGTGAATATTCAGCCCTCTAGCATGCGTAAGTCAATAATAGTTGCAATATGCGCTGTCGTGATGTCCGCGACAGCGCTTTTTGCTCAGAACCAATCAGTCATCGCTTCCGCAGGCAATGCCGCCGGAACGGTCGAGGGACAGTCTTACCGCGATGAGACCTTGAGGGTTGACCTGATGCTCTCGGGCAGTTCTTCCTCAGTCTCGGTCTCACTCCGTTCCATGAGTGTCACAGACGGATGGTACGGCCGTCGCTGCAACCTTTCCACAACTCCGGTCAAAGGCAACGGAGAAATACTGCTTGTCGATTCTTCATCAGGAGAAACGGTCTATGCTTCAAGTTTTTCCACTGTGTTCCAGGAGTGGCTGGCAACAGATGAGGCCCGTACTGTCAGCAAGTCTTTCGAGAACACGTTTCTCCTCCCGATGCCTCTTGCAAAGTCTTCATTGATTCTCCGTCTTTTCGACAACAGAGGCGATGTGATGTGCGAGAACGTGTTCCCGGTCGATCCTGACGATATCCTGATAGAGCGCAAGGCAAGGTCAGATGTGCGCAGCAAGTACATCCACCGTGGCGGCGATCCTGCACGTTGCATCGATGTCGCCATCATTGCCGAGGGGTACGGTCCGTCGGAAAAAGGGAAATTCTTCAAGGATGCCGGGACTGCTGCCGAGGCGATTCTCAGCCATGAACCTTTCAAGAAGTACAGCTCCCTCTTCAATTTCATCGCCATATTCAAGGAATCCGAGGATTCAGGAGTCAGTGTCCCTCGTGAAGGAACATGGAAGCGCACGGCTGTCGGCTCGCATTTCGACACTTTCTACATGGACCGCTACCTGACCACCTCACATGTCTTCGCCGTCCATGACCTTCTTTCAGGTTTTCCTTATGAGCATCTTGTCATCCTGGCCAACACCGATGTCTACGGCGGAGGAGGAATCTACAACTCATACACTCTGACTACAGCCCACCACAAACTGTTCAAGCCTGTCGTCGTCCACGAGTTCGGCCACTCATTCGGTGCCCTGGCTGATGAATATGACTACGACAATCCGGCTGATCCATATTATGTTCCGTCATGCGAACCATGGGAGCAGAACATCACCACGATGTGCCTGGAACCGGGCTGTTCGAAGGCGCCGGCTATCAGCAGAAAGGAGTCTGGAGACCGGCTGAAGACTGCCGGATGCGCTCCAACACTCCGGATGCTTTCTGTCCTGTGTGCCAGAGGGCTCTGGAGCGGATGATTCTGTTCAACACTTCAAGTATTGACAGCTTCTGAATCTCCCGGGTCAACTGCCAGGTTGATAAGCAACGCCTGGGAGAGTGGTGACGGTGTGAAGCAGGGGAGAGGCTGACATGTCCTGCGGGTTCGTTCCAGGAACACCCTGCGGGACAGGCATTTCCAATTTGTTGAACAGGTCTGTCCAATAATCGGGGAATGTGCCGTCAGCCGACTTGAAATTCATCGGCGACGCCTCGAATACTGGCGAACCATCCTTCTCCTTGAAGGCCTCGTAGACCAGTTCGCTGCAATAGTAGGAATCGTTGTCCGGCAGAAAAGTCAGGTCGTAGCTGCATCCGCAGAGTTCCTTGGCTTTCCGTACCGCCCTGTCTGCGGTTTCTCCGTCTTCCAGCCTCATCACACGGATCGGTGGGACTTCTCCATCTTTGTTCATGCTTTCCTGCAGGAATATGTCGAAGGAATGACGTTCGACACCTCTCTTCGGCGTGGCCTCGATGATCCAGAGAGAATCACCATCGACTTCGGCCATCGCAACATGGACGAATGATAGACCCTCATCATTTCCGGTCGCCGAAGAAATCGCACCGTCCATCCCCTCGGAAGACCCCGAAGACACGAACAGCAGGTCTCCGTTTCTCAGAATTTCCTTGACGTCAACCGGCCTCTGATGACACCCTGCGAGGCTCATCAGCACGATCAAGGAATAAAGCACCCGCCTCATGACTCTCTTTTCATTCAGCAGCCATCCAGGCCGGCTTCGTTGTGAGGATTTCCTTGAAGCGGTTGACTATCTGATGGTTCTGTTCGTCGGTGACAGAGAGGACACGGCACATTCCTTCCGGATTCGGCTGAAGGGTGACTCTGGAGTCGTCCTCTACTTCTACATCTCCTGGCTCCCCGACGGTGAACAGTTCCGGTTCCACCGCATAGAGAACGGAAGTGAGGTCGAACGTGCATTTGTCGTAAGGCATCTGAGAGTATCTGACGTAGATCTCGATCATCGGATGCTTCACGCCCCAGTTGAAGTCATTCTCGATTGACGAGCATGGGTAGAGAACCGCCATTCCGACATCCACGGGGGAGATGAAGACCGGGACAGGGACCAGTTCGAAGAATTTCTTAGAGGACGGAATGTCGCAGATGACGTTGAATTCCGGGTCATGCCTTTCCGAGAAGTCTCCTGCCATCACAGAGAACTCCTTGACTTTCTTCTTGACCAGTTCAACTCCGTTCAGTTCTGAATATTCATCCGGCCCGCTTTCGAGAAGCCTCGCCACATTGGTGAAGTACCCTACTGAAACGATGGTCACACTGTGGTCCTTCGCCTCGGAGAGCAGCTTTCTGTAAAGAGATGTCGGTTCGCCATATTCAGAAGGGGAGGATGCGGTCGGAAGGAACATGGGCGTGCCGTCCTCGTTCTTCAGGTCGCAGATCTTCTGGTCGAATTCGTAGATGTTGTCAATGTCCACACCATCCTTGACCCTTCCGATCGGAATGTCCGGATGACCGTACCAGGTGTTGAGAATGTCGGTCAGCGTGGCGCAGGCATCGGTGTTCCTGTTGCACATGACGGCCAGCAGGTCGACCTTGCCGGCATCCACATATTTGTGAAGTATGTCCAGTGCCATGGCGTCGTCATTGTCGTTGCCAAGGTCCGTGTCAAAGATGATCTTCACAGGCTTCTCCGCACTGCAGGCACAGATCGCGAAAGCAGCGAAGATAGAAAGGAAATGATTGATTCTCATGCGTCTATGGCTTTGTAATTGTTTTGTGATACAGATCTCTATATTCCTATAAGGAACAGGATGGCGGTGGCGAAGGTAGTGAGGACGAGCATCGGGAGCATCGGGTCGAGCTGGCGGTCGGTCCTTTTCCAGACGCCTGCGAGGTTGATGGTGAACAGCGGGATGGTGACCAGGTAGAGGTATTCAGGACAGCGGTCTGCTGTCAGTGAAGTGTAGGACAGCAGCAGGACCCAGCCCAGGGCAATCAGCACGGTCTGGTAAATCCTGGCATTCTTCTGACCGAGCTTCATGGCTACCGTCACTCTGGTCGCCTCGTCCGTCTTCATGTCACGGATGTTGTTGATGTTGAGCACACCGACGCTGAAGCAGCCCATGGCGGCTGCCGGAAGGATCCAGAGCGGTCTGAACGTGAGCGAGCATAGGAAGGCGCCGCCTACGGTCGGGACAAGTCCGAAGAATATGAACACGAACAGGTCGCCTAGACCTATGTAGCCATAGGGATGCTTACCAAGCGTGTACTTCATCGCCGCCCAGATGGTCAGGGCTCCCAGGATGATGAATGCTGCGGACTTGATGCAGAACAGGGTGCCGAAGCTGAAGAAAATCATCAGAAGACCGCTCATGCAGCAGAGGGTCACGATGATGCTGATGAACTTCTTCATCTGTTCGACAGTCATCCCGCCTCCTTGCAATGAATATATCATCCCCTGTCTGCCTTCCTTGTCCGTTCCGTGAAGAGTGTCTCCCAGTTCGTTGGACAGATTGCTCAGAATCTGGAGCAGGGCGGCGGTCAGAATCAAGGTCAACACAGTCGGTAACTCAACTTCTGCCACGGTACTCGCCAGGGCGATGCCGCAGACAATACCAGAAAGAGACTGGGGGATTGTCCTCAGCCTCATCGATCTTATGTAGGGTTTGATGTTCATTTCTCTCCTGTGTACATTCTGCATATTCCTAATGTGAATGCTTTGTGCTTCACGTTCTTGTAGCCGCATCCGGCCATGGTAGCCATCCATTCTTCCTTAGGAGGGAACTTGAGGACGGATGCCGGCAGATAGCTGTAGGCTGCCTTGTCGCCGGAAATCTTTCCGCCGATGAGAGGAAGGATCTTTGTGAAATAGAGGTTGTAGCACCAGCGTATGACAGGGTTCGCAGGGACGGAAAGTTCGAGTATGACAAGCCGGCCGCCAGGCTTCAGAACCCTGAGAATCTCCTTCAACGCAGTCTCCCTGTGCTCGAAGTTCCTGATTCCGAATGCGATGGTCACCCTGTCGAATGTTCCGTCCTCAAAACGCATCCGCTCGCTGTTGCCCTGTTCCGCGGAGATTTTGTCCTGGAGACCGAGTGCGGCAACCTTCTCGTCCATAACCTTCAGCATCCCTTCAGACAGATCAAGTCCGGTCACTTTCGTCTCCGGAGCCGCCTTCCTGGCGATGGCGATGCTGAAATCTCCTGTTCCGCAGGCGATGTCGAGTATCTGCTGCGGTCTGTCCTTCTCGATGATCCATTTAAGCGCGCGGCGCCTCCATGTCCTGTCTATGTCGAGCGAGAGCAGGTGGTTCAACTTGTCGTAATCTCCGGCGATCGAGTCGAAGAGCGATTCAATCTTTTCTGTCTTTGGTCCTTCCATGTCCATCAATATTCACAGACGGACCCCTTTTTCAAGAGATCCGTCTGAACCTTGAGATATGTTGCTAGTCAATCGGACGATAGTCGACGTCCATGGTTCCAAGCCTGCTGAGATGGCCCTGGAGACGTGCGAAGTAGCAGTCCCAGTTCTGCTCGCTCTTCTCGGTCCAGGCTTTCTCCGCTATTGCGAGAGCCCTCGGGAAGGCCATGTACTGCATTCTGGATTCGGATGGGATGAACTCACCCCAGATGTTGGCCTGCATTCCCTTGACGAGCTTGGCTTGCTCAGGACTGAGGTCCTCAGGAACGA